>JBFIDI010000600.1:0-3365 GCA_041581405.1 Burkholderiaceae bacterium | reverse complement strand
GCGCGTCGAGCATGCCCGGCAACAGCCCCAGATGCGGCCCCATCGCCAGGCGGAAAGGACGGCGCCGGGCCATCGGATCGACCCGCACACCCATCGTGTCGGCCGCCTCGTGCAACATGTCCTGGTGCAGCCGGAAGACCGCCTGGCGCGCGCCGGTGTCCCAGCGGCCGCATACCGGCATGTCGGAGGAGATCATGGACGCGATGCCCGGCCGCGATTCGACACGCGCGTCCTTGGCCAGCACGTCGACCCGCCCGCGCAGGGGCAGGCTGATGACCCAGAAACCGGGCACCGGTTCGGGTTCGACATCGACCGCACTGCCGTAACTCAGGCGGGTCAGCGACATGCGCTCGTTGCCCAGGTGGTCGATCTGGGTCTGGAATTGCGGCACCGGCCCCTTGATGCGCAGCCGATGCCGGCGCAATACGCGGCTGACGTTCTGGCGCGAGTCGTCCGGGTCGGTCGATGCGTGTTTCCAGGCTTGCAACATGGGGGGAGACTGACTGCCGTCGCGTTGATCAGCGGTCATTATGGACCGCCCGGCCGCAGCGCCGCGTTTTCTGGCCAGCACCCGCGTTTTTCGGCTTGCCCCGTTGCCGGCCGGCGGGTGCAATCACAGCGTGCACACACATGTCCTGGCCGTCGATATCGGCAGCACCCGCCTCAAGGCTGCCCTGCTCGACGCGACCGGCGGCGTGTTGCGCCTCGCGCAGCGGGCGTCGCCCCTGCAGGCCACGCCGATCGATCCGGACGCGGTTTCGGCCGTGACCGGCGCGTTGGCACGCGAGGTGTGTGACGGCCTGCGACCCGATGCGATCGCCATCACCGGTGCGACCCGGACCACCGTGCTCGCAGACGCGCGCGGACAGGCGATCGGCGCGGCGATATCGCTGAGCGACGGACGTGGCGCCGCGCATGCGGATGCGCTGCAGGCCGCGTACGGAGCGCCCACGGCGCGTGGCCTGGGTGCGTTCCATCCGCTGGCGCGCATGATGGACGTCCGGGAACACGACCCCGCGTCCTACCTTCGCATGCGCTGGGCGCTGGACATCAAGGACTGGCTGAACCTGCAACTGACCGGCTCGGCGCACGTGGACACGGTCGCACTGGCGCGCACCCAGCCGGCGGACGCCGATCTCGAGGCCTTGCTGGCACGCCTGCAATTGCGCCCCGGCATGATGGGCGTGGCCACCGATGCCGCGCGCACCCTCGGACCCGTGCGCGCGGACGCGCCACCGGCCTGGAACTGGTGCCACGGCGTACCGGTGGTGCTGTGTGGCTTCGACGCCTGGTGCGCGAGCTTCGGCATGGGTTCGGTGCACGTGGATGCGGTCTACAACGTATGCGGCACGACCGATGTGTTCGGCGCGTTCACACAGCAGCCCCGGCATGTCGATGGCGTTGCCTGCCTGCCATGGTGCGCGGGCATCGAGCACCTGGGCGGCCCCTGCCTGACCGGCTTGTCGACGCTGTCGTGGTTCGGCAGGCGTTTCCTGGACGACCCGGACCCCGCGGCCGTGATCGCGTGCGCGGCGTCGGCGGCCGACGACTGCCCGGTCGCGTTGCCGTTCGTGCACGGGGAACGCATGCCGTTCTGGCGCCCGGACCTGCGCGCGCGCTTCCTGGATGTCGGCGCCGACCATGGCACGCCCGAGTTCGCCCGCGCGCTGATCGATGGCCTGCTGCTGTTCCAGCGCTGGCTGGTCGGCCAGCTGGGCACGCAGGCCACGGCCGTCTACTTGGGCGGCGGCGGCATCGGCCTGCCGGGCTGGCCACAGGCCAAGGCTTCCGCCTTCGGTGTGCCGGTGCGCATCGCGAACAACGACGAACCGGCACTGCTGGGCGCGGCCATGTGCGCGCTGGTGGCCCTGGGTCGTTTCCCGTCGCTGGTGCAGTGCCAGGACGCCTTGCACCCGGGGCACAACGAAGTCCGGCCCGACGCCGCTCAGGTGCGCCGGCTGCGGTCGATCGAGACTCGGCATCTGGCATATTTGAACCAGATGCTGGCCGAATGACGATATGCGAACCCATCCTCCAGAACCGCCCCGCACCCATGTGAACGCCACGACTCCATGAAGCACTTTGCCATTCGTTACGGAACCTTCGCCGCCAGTTGCCTGCTGTTCATCGCGCTGGCCATCGCGGCGCCCAATTTCTTGTCGGCCGGAAACCTGACCAACATCGTCAAGCACATCACCTTCCTGGCCGTGCTGGCGCTGGGGTTCTCGATCGCGTTGACGACGGCCGAACTCGACCTGTCGTTTGCCAACGTCTGCAGCGTGGCCTCGGTCAGTGTCGGCTGGCTGATCCACAACGACTATCCGGTCTGGATGGCCATCGGTGCCGGTCTGTCGGTCGGCCTGGTCGCGGGCGTGCTCAACGGCGTGCTCGTGACCGTGCTCAAGATTCCATCGTTGATCGCGACGCTGGCCACGGCGTCGATCGCCAACGGCTTCGCGTTCATGATCACGCAGGGCGTCGCCTTCGTCGGCGCCTGGAATCCGTCCTTCCTGTGGATCGGCCGCGGCACCATCGCCGGCGTGCCCACGCTGGTCGTGTGGCTGGCCGTCCTGATGGCGGCGGCGTTTTTCCTGCTCAAGTTCACCGTGACCGGGTTGCGCATGTTGTCGGTGGGCCAGGCCGCGGAGGCCTCACGCCTGGCCGGCATCTCGGTGTCCCGGATGAAGCTGCTGGGGCTCACCATTTCCGGCCTGGCGGCCGGCATCGCGGCCGTGCTGATGACGTCCAACCTGGCATCGGCCGCACCGAACTCGGCCGGTGACTTCATGCTGATGTCGATCGCCGCCGTGTTGCTTGGCATGACGATGTTCGAGCCCGGCCGGCCCAACGTGCCCGGTACCTTGTGCGGCGCCTTGACGATCGGCATCCTGGGCAACGGCCTGGTACTGCTCGGTGCCCAGTACTACATGCAGGACATCGCGCTGGGTGTGATCATGGTGGCCTCGGTCGCCATGTCCTCGTCGTTCCTCAAGCGTGCGGCGTTCTCGGTATGACTCCCGCACAGGCCCGCCTTCCCCTTCCCTTTGCCACCACCACCTGGAGATCCCCATGACAACACGACGTGCCCTCATCCAATCCGCCGGTGCCGCCGTGGCGCTGGCGCAGCTCGGCGCCAGAGCCCAGTCGCGGTTCAACCTGGCCATCATTGGCTTCCAGATGTCGAGCGAAACCCACGCACGCGTCGCCAACGCGGCCGAGGCGGCCGCCAAGGCCAAGGGCTGGAGTGCGCAGGTGCTCAACAGCAAGGGCGAGATGCCGACGCATATCGCGCAGTTCGACACGCTGATCCAGAACAAGGTCGGCGCCATCGTCGTTGCCATGGGCAAGCCCGTCGAGGCCGATGC
>JBFIDI010000599.1:0-3369 GCA_041581405.1 Burkholderiaceae bacterium | reverse complement strand
GGCCTGGTGCTGGCCGGCGCACAGGTCGCCTACCTGGACTCGTACCCGCTGGACCAGTATTCGATGTACGGCGCCGTGCCGCTGCGCCACATCAAGCAGACGCTGCTCGACTACCGCAGGGCCGGCACCTTGAACCGGGTGCGCATGGTGCTGCTGACCAACTGCACCTTCGACGGCCTGGTCTACAACGTGGAACGGGTCATGATGGAATGCCTGGCGATCAAGCCCGACCTGATCTTCCTGTGGGACGAAGCCTGGTTCGCGTTCGCGCGTTGCCACCCGATCTACCGCCAGCGCACCGGCATGGCCACGGCCAAGCTGCTGGCCGAACGCATGGTCGATCCGGAATATGCCAAGCAACATGCCGCGTTTGCGGAGTCCTTCGACGATGCGGCCTGGAACGACGATGAACGGGTGCTGGCAACCCGGCTACTGCCCGATCCGAAGAAGATGCGGGTACGGGTCTATGCGACCCACTCGACGCACAAGACCCTGACCTCGCTGCGCCAGGGATCGATGATCCATGTCTGGGACCAGGACTTCAAGGACAAGGCCGAGGAGGCCTTCCACGAGGCCTACATGACGCACACCTCGACCTCGCCCAACTACCAGATCCTGGCCTCGCTGGACGTGGGCCGGCGCCAGGTCGAACTCGAGGGTTACGAGCTGGTGCAGCGCCAGCTGGAGCTGGCGATGAGCCTGCGCGAGCAGGTGCTCAAGCATCCGCTGCTGAAGAAATACTTCAGCTTCCTGCGTGTCAGCGACATCGTGCCGCTGGAGTTCCGCGAGTCCGCGGTCGAGTCCTATTACAGCCCCGACAGCGGCTGGAGCAACCTGGAGATGGCCTGGCGCACCGACGAGTTCGCGCTCGACCCATCGCGTGCCACCTTGTCGATCGGCGCCACCGGCCTGGACGGCGACACATTCAAGAACCGCCAGCTGATGGACAAGTACGGCATCCAGATCAACAAGACCTCGCGCAACACCGTGCTGTTCATGACCCACATCGGCAGCACCCGTTCGTCGATCGCCTACCTGATCGAGGTGCTGGTCAAGATCGCACGCGACGTGGACCAGCAGATCGCCGACATGAGCGCGATCGAGCGCCGCATCCACGCCAGGCGGGTGCGTTCGCTGACGCTCGAGCAGCCGCCGCTGCCGGACTTCTCCAGCTTCCACTTCGCGTTCCGCGGCCGCAGCGTCGAGGGCCGGGCCGAGACCCGCGACGGCGACATCCGCAGCGCGTTTTTCCTGTCCTACGACGACGAGAACTGCGAATACATCGACATGGCCGATGCGGCGAAGGCGATCCAGTCCGGCCGCGAACTGGTGTCGGCGCTGTTCGTCATTCCCTACCCGCCCGGCTTTCCGATCCTGGTGCCGGGCCAGGTCATCAGCGCCGACATCCTGCAGTTCATGCAGGCGCTCGACGTGCGCGAGATCCACGGCTTCCGGCCCGAACTCGGTTTTCGCATCTTCAACGACGCCGCGCTGGCCCGCGTGGCCCAGAACACGGCGGCGCGGGCCGCACTGGCGGTATCCGACCGCGCCGCGCTGGTGGCCGTGGCCGACACCGTCATCGACGTGGCCGAAGCGCCGCGCGACTGAATCGCGACAAACCCAAGAGAGAAAGAAAGAAGGAGACAACATCATGTACCCCAACAAGGTCAAGGACATCTCGGATCTCAAGCTGCTGTGGCACCGCAACGAGCGGCCGATCTACTTCATCAGCGCCACCAACTTCAACCTGCTCGGCATGGACCGCTGGGTCAACCGCTTCCGCTACATCAGCTACATCGACTGCTTCGACGGCCGGCATCCGAACGTGGTCGTGCCGCCGGAGGTGCCGCACGCCGAGTTCGAGTCGATCGAGGACATCACCAACTACCTGCTGCAACACAAGGAAGTGGTCGACATGATCGAGCGCCGCGGCGGCAAGCCCGTGGGCACCTTCCTGATGTTCGACGAGAAGACCGAGGCACTGGCCAAGGACATCGGCCTGGACATCTGGTTCCCGCCGGCCAAGCTGCGTTCGCGCTGCGACAACAAGATGGAGACGGTGCGCATCGGCAACAAGGCCGGCGTGCCGTCGGTGCCCAATGCGCTGGAGAAGGTCGAGAGTTACGAAGGCCTGATGAAGACCTGCGAGAAGCACGGCCTGGGCAACGACCTGGTGATCCAGTCGGCGTTCGGCGACTCCGGCCACACCACGTTCTTCATCGCCAGCGAGGACGATTTCAACAAGCACAAGGACGAGATCGTCAACGACCCCGAGGTCAAGATCATGAAGCGCATCAACTGCCGCGGCGCCACGCTCGAGGCCTGCGCGACGCAGTCCGGCACGCTGGTCGGCCCGCTGCTGACCGAGGTGGTCGGCGCCGCGGAACTCACGCCGTACAAGGGCGGCTGGTGCGGCAACGAGGTGTTCCCCGGCGCCTGGCCGGAGAACGTGCGGCTCAAGGCGCGCGCCATGGCCGAGGCCTTCGGCAACCAGTTGCTCGAAGAAGGTTACCGCGGTTATTTCGACGTCGACTTCCTGATCGACCAGGACAACGGCGAGGTCTACCTGGGCGAGCTGAACCCGCGCATCTGCGGCGCCAGCCCCATGACCAACCATGCTGCGTTCGCGTACGCGGACGCGCCGCTGTTCCTGTTCCACCTGCTGGAGTTCTCGGGCGTACCGTTCGACCTGAACGTGCGCGAGATCAACGACCGCTGGGCGCAGCCGCATTTCATCGACTCCTGGTCGCAGGTAGTCATCAAATACACCGAGGACAAGGTCGACCAGGTCACGCATGCGCCGGCCACCGGCATCTACAAGATGGCCGAGGACGGCACGGTCGGTTACCAGCGCTTCGATTACGAGCGCCGCGCCATCGACAGCGAACGCGAGGCCTTCTTCATGCGCATCACCGGCCCGGGCGACTACCGCTACGAAGGCGCCGACCTGGGCATCCTGATCACGCGCGGGCGCTCGATGGGCGACAATTTCAAGCTCAACGTGCGGGCCCGCGACTGGATCCGCGGCATCCAGAGACACTATGCCGGCAAACCCATCGTGACCACGGCCCACGAGGCGGCGCCGGAACCGGGCTCCTTCAAGATCCTCTGAACCGCCACGCATGCATCCGATCCAGGTCGACTTCCACACGCTGATCGAGGACCAGCCCGGCAGCTTGTGGCAGGCGCAGTTCGAGCGCCTGTGGCCGGCCTACCGGTCCTGGTTCCTGCGCTCCGGCGTGCTCGAGCGCCCCGGCTACCTGGAGAGCCGGCGCGCGTTGCGCGAACACATGCCCGAACTGGTGCCGGTGTGGGAACAACTGGTCGAACTGGCCGGCGGCGGCGACGTCGAGTCGCGTTTCCTGTCCT
>JBFIDI010000598.1:0-3370 GCA_041581405.1 Burkholderiaceae bacterium | reverse complement strand
CCACCATGCAGATGCGACACGGTACTGGCCGCCATGGCCAGCGCCGCGGCAAGCCCCACGCCCGGCCACAGCCCGGAACCGTGCGTCCAGGCCAGGCGGGCTTGCTTGCCGGCCCGCATCAGGGGCGCAGAACGATCTTGGGCGCGGCGCTGGCGCCGCTGTCGAGGTCGACAAAGGCTTGCGGGCCATCGGCCAGTGCGCGTTCCTCGACCCACGACAGGTCGCCGAACTGGCCCTGGTGCAGCGCGGCCACGGTCGCGCGCAGATCGGCAGTGGTATAGGTGTAGGTACCCAGCAGCGTGATCTCGGCCAGCGTCAGCTTGCGCATGTCGATCTCGCTGGCCCAGTCCTGCAAGCCGACGTGCATCATGACGCCGCCGGGCTTGATCGCCGCCAGCGCCTGCTGGCGCGTGATCTTGGCGCCGACGGCGTCCATCACGTGGTCATACGCGGACTCGGCCAGCGGAGTCTCGCGCGGGTCGATCACCTCGCAGCCGACGGCACGTGCCAGCGTCTCGCGGCGCCGCGGGTTGAGCTCCGTCACCGTCAGCCGCGTCACCCCCAGCCGGCGGTACAACAGCGCGGCCAGCATGCCGATCGCGCCGCCGCCGATCACCAGCACGCTGCACTCGTGCAAGGGCCGCACCAGCGCACGCATCGACAGGTTGATCGCATGCCAGGCGGTGGCAGCGGGCTCCGTCAGCGCAGCGGTGAGCGCCGGCATGTCCTGCGGAATCGCCACCAGCGACGCGGCCGGAATGCTCATGAACTCAGCATAAGCCCCGGGGCGGGACATGCCGACCATCGTGCGATTGGCGCACAGATTATTACGTCCCTGAACGCAGTATTCGCAGACGCCACATGTGATCAGCGGGTTGCCGGTCCAGCGCGTACCGGGATCGAATCCGTCGGCCGCCGACTCCTTGATGCGGCCGACGAACTCGTGGCCCAGCACCAGCCCGGGCTTGCGCCGCGGATCGTGGCCGTGCCAGGCGTGCATGTCCGAGCCGCAGATACCCACGGCCTCGATCTGCAGCACGACTTCGCCCGCCTCGAGCGCCGGATCCGGGCGCGTCTGAAGCTGGAGTTCGCCGGGTTGCGTGTAAACGAGTGCTTTCATCGTGTGTCCCTTTCGTGATTGGATTGAAGGACGCCGATACCGGCGGCGATCATCGCGCCGTGTAGCCGCCGTCCACCATCAGCGTCTGACCGGTGATGTAGGCGCTGGCCTCGCTGCACAGGAAGACGGTCGCTCCGTGCAGGTCATCCAGCGCGCCGTTGCGGCCGATGCAGGTCTGCGCCGCATGCCGCTGCGCCAGCGCTTCGTCGGCGAAGACCTTGGCAGTCAGCGCGGTCGGGAAAAACCCCGGGCCGATGGCGTTGCAGGTGATGCCGTGTGGCGACCAAGCCTGCGCGATTGCGCGTGTCAGTTGCACGACGCCGCCCTTGCCGGCGCCGTAAGGTGCACTGTCGGCGAAGGCACGCACGCTCTGCAGCGACGCAATATTCAGGATGCGGCCCCAGCCACGCGTACGCATGCCAGGCGCCAGCGCCTGTGTCAGGAAAAACGGCGCGCCCAGGTGCAGCGCCAATTGCAGTTGCCAGGCCTCGGGCGTCACCGCGTCAAACGGTTGGCGCAGGTTGACGCCCGCCGCATTGACAAGAATATCGACGCCGCCTATGGCCTGCTCGGCCTGGCGGGCCACTGCCTGCAGTCCTGGCAGCACTGACAAGTCGGCGGCCAGCGTGCTGACGGCAATGCCCTCGCCGCGCAGACGCTGCTCAGCCGACTGCAGTTCGGGCTCGCGGCGCGCCACCAACAGCACCTGCGCCCCGGCACGACCCAACGCCAGCGCCATCGCCTCACCGATGCCGGCATTGCCGCCGGTGATCAGCGCGCGCCGGCCGGTCAGGTCGAACATCGAAGGGTTGGCCATCGGGCTCAGACCTCGACCTGATCGCCGAGCTCGAACTTCTGTTTGGGGAAGTACTTGGCCAGCCGGTCGTCTGCGGTGCGCGCATGGGCTTCCATGCCCTCCAGTCGCGAAATGCGTGCAGTGACCTCGCCGATATCGCGCGCCGCCTCGCGTGTCATGCGCTGCCAGGTGAAGGTCTTCATGAACTTGTGCACCGACAGGCCGCCGGAGTAACGCGCGGCGCCCTTGGTCGGCAGCACGTGGTTCGGGCCGCTGGCCTTGTCGCCATAGGCGACGGTGGTCTCCTCGCCCATGAACAGCGATCCATAACAGGTCAGGTTCTCGAGCCACCAGTCGAGGTCCTTGGCATGCACCTCCAGGTGCTCGGATGCATACCGGTCGGACACCTCAACCACCTCCTCGCGGGTGTCGCAGACGATGACCTCGCCATAGTCGCGCCAGGCCGAGCTGGCGGCATCACGAGCGGTGGGCGGCAACGCATCGATCAGCTTGGGCACGCGCGCCATCACGTCCTGGGCGAGCTTCTCGCTGGTCGTGAACAGCCACGCCGGCGTCTCGTGCCCGTGCTCTGCCTGGCCGACCAGATCGCTGGCGACGATGGCCGGATCGGCAGTCTCGTCGGCGATCACCGCAACTTCCGACGGACCCGCAAAGACATCGATGCCCACCTTGCCGAACAGCGTGCGCTTGGCCTCGGCGACGAACTTGTTGCCCGGGCCGACGATGACGTCGGCGCCGGCCTTGTTGAAGGCGTACATCAGGTATGGGTGCATCGGTCCGCCGCGAAACGGCCCGGAGCACGCGATGATGGTCTTGACGCCAGCCGCCTTGGCGGTGGCCACGCCCATATACGCTGACGCGATGTGCGCGTAGCGGCCTGCTGGCGCGTAGCAGCCGGCTACGTTGACCGGCAGCACGCGCTGCCCCGCGGTAACACCTGGGTGCAGTTCGGTCTTGAACTCCTTCAGGGAATCGCGCTGCGCCATGGCGAACTTGAACACCTGCGCGATTGCGAAGTCGATATCCTTGCGGACCTGCTCTGGAACGGACTTGGCGTTCTCCTCCAACTGGGCTTTCGTGACGATGATCTCGCCGTCCCACTTGTCGAGTTTCTTCGCGTAGCTGCGCACCGCGGCCTCGCCGTTCTTCTCGATCTCGGCCAGCATTTCGGTGACGACACCTTGTGCGGTGGCGGTTTCGGTTTCTGGCGTCTTGCTCGCCTTCATCAGGTACTTGATGGCCATGTGGAGCCTCCTTTGGAAAGGTAGTGGGGAATGGGGCAGTCTGCGCCCCGGGGCGACGGTTTACTTGTAGATATCTGGCAGCAGCATGGTGGTCATCTCGGGCACGAATGCGATCAGCAAGGTCACGGCCAGCATCGACAACACGAAGGGCACGGCGCGCCTGGCGATCTTCAGGATCGATTCGCCAGT
>JBFIDI010000597.1:0-3373 GCA_041581405.1 Burkholderiaceae bacterium | reverse complement strand
GGCCAGCCGCCGGCGATCGGCCCGATGCTGCTGGTGTGCAACCATGTGTCCTGGCTCGACATCATCGTGCTGCATGCGGCCCACCATTGCCGCTTCGTCTCCAAGGCCGACGTCGGACGCTGGCCCATCGTCGGGCGCCTGGCCACCGGCGCCGGCACGTTGTACATCGAACGCAGCTCGCGCCGCGACGCGATGCGGGTCGTGCACGACATGGTGCAGGCGCTGCGCGACGGCGACATCCTGATGGTGTTCCCCGAAGGCACGACCGGCGACGGCATCACACTGCTGCCGTTCCACGCCAACCTGATCCAGGCCGCGATCTCGGCACCGGCGCCGGTGCAGCCGGTGGCGCTGCGTTACCTCGACCGGCACGGCCACACCAGCCAGGCCGCCAGCTACGTCGGCGACGAATCACTGCTCGGTTCGATCTGGCGGCTGCTCGGCAGCGATGGCATGCGGGCGGTCGTGTGTTTCGGTGAACCGGAGCAGGCGCTGGGCCGCGACCGCCGGACGTGGGCGCGGGACCTGCACGATGCGGTGGGGCGCCTCGGCGGCTGGCCGCTGGCTTGACGCCCGCTCTCACCGCCAGGCGAATTCCGGCTGCTCGAAATGCGCGACGCGGGTCAGCCGCCCGCGCAGGCAGACCTCGCGGAACTGGTACAGGAAGGCCGCCGTGGGCGCCGCGATCCAGTCGTCGCCGACCGGCATGCGCAGCACCGGATGCGGGTGCAGGCCGTGTTCGAGCATCGGCACCTCCGGGCGCAGGAACTCTTCCAGTGTGATGCGGTGGATGGATGCGACTTCGTCCGGGTTGGCGACCATGGCGCGGGCGTCCGTGGCCCAGATCACAACCGGCGTGATGGCGAAACCGGAGCGGCTGGCGTAGTCGTCGAGCCGGCCCAGCACGGCCTCGTGCGGCAGCTCCAGCGCGACTTCCTCGCGCAACTCGCGCAACGCAGCCTGCTCGGGTGTTTCGCCGGCGTCGATGCGCCCGCCGGGCAGGGCCCATTGGTTGGCATGCCGACGCAGGTGCAAGGCGCGGCGGGTCAGGATCATTGCGGCCTCGGTGCTCCACTGCGCATGGCGGGGCAGGCCGCCCCAGTCCGCGCCGAAACCGGCCTCGGAGATCACCAGTGCCACCGCCGCGCGGCCGTGGGGCCCGTCGGGCTGACCCTGCACCGGAAACTGCCGCAGCGCCGCGGCGACCGATTCCCGCAGCGCCGCGTCGTGTTGCATGGTGGCCGGCGGGGTCGTGGTGGCGGCTACCAGCTGTTGCGCAATTCGCGCAGCCGGGTGAACACCAGCCGCGCGTCCGGGTTCTCCGGCAGGTCGGGGAATTTCTCGCGCAGCCGCGCGATCACGCTCGGGCTGGCGAGCCGGAAGAAGGTGTTGTGCTGCTTCTCCTGTGCCAGCGTGGTCACGATGGACGTGGCCGGGTCGTGGTCCGCGACCTTCGGCAGCAGCGCCTGGGCGGCGTTGTTGTCGGGCTCGCGGTCGAGCGTGAACTTCAGGTTGTTCTCGATGTAGTCGTGGCCGGGGTAGACCTGGGTGTTCTCCGGCAGCCGGGCCAGCTGGTCGACGAAGCTGGTGTACATGTCGTCGACGTTGCCGCCGTTGTGGCAGTTGCCGGCACCGGCGTTGAACAGCGTGTCACCCGAGAACAGCGCCGGCTGGTCGGTGTGCGAACGCAGGCAGATGTGGCACATGGTGTGGCCGGGCGTGTCCAGGCATTCGAGCTCGACCGTCTTGCCGACTTTGATCACGTCGCCGGCCTTGACGCCGCGGTCCATGCCGGCGATCTTGCCGCCGGCCTTGTGGTGGGCGATGACCTTGGCGCCGGTGGCCGCGACGATGGCGTCGTTGCCGCCGGTGTGGTCCTGGTGCTCGTGCGTGTTGAGCAGTTGCGTGATCTGCCAGCCGCGCACCTTGGCCGCGGTCAGGCATTTCTCGTGGTCCAGCGGATCGATGGCCAGTGCCTCGCCGGTCTCGGGGCAGGCGATCAGGTAGTTGAAGTTGCGGTAGGCGTTGCCGGTCCAGATGCGTTCGACGATCATGTTTTCCTCCTTGCAGCGGTCATCGGTATCGGAACCATTGTAGGAAGCCGCGGTGGCGATGCGCGGACGCGGCAGGGCGTCAGTCCGGCACCGAGCGCAACAGCGCCGGGTAATGCCACAGCAGCGTCGCCGTGCGCGCCAGGTAGTTCACGTACAACGCCGCCCACAGGCCATGGTTCTCCCAGGGTTGCAACAACCACCAGGCCAGCAGGAAGATGGCGGTGGACACCAGCATCGCGTTGCGCATGTCGGCGGTGCGGGTCGCGCCGATGAAGATGCCGTCGAGCTGGAACGCCCATACGCCGAGCAACGGCGCGCCGGCGGCCCAGGGCAGGTAAATGCGCGCCGCTTCGCGCACCGCGGCATCGACGCTGAGCAGGTCGATCAGCATCGGGCCCGCCAGCCACAAGGCCAGCGACATCAGCGCAGCGATGCCGCCGGCCCAGACGCTGGTCATCATGGCCGCGGCCGCCAGCGCGCCGCGGCGCATCGCACCCACGGCGCGGCCGACCAGGGCTTCGGCGGCGAAGGCCAGCCCGTCCAGGAAATACGCACTGATCGAGATGAACTGCATCAGCACCGCATTGGCCGCCAGCCGCACGTCGCCCTGCGCCGCGCCCTGGGACATGAACCAGACGAAGACGAAGATCAGCGCCAGCGAACGCACCATGATGTCGCTGTTGACGACCAGGGTGCGCTTGAGTTGCGCCGGCGCCAGCAGCCGGCGCGGCTCCCAGCGTGCGCCCATGCCGCGCGCGTGGCGCAGCGCGATGAGCACGCCGACCGTCGCCGCCAGCACCTCGGCCAGCACGGTGCCGGCGGCCACGCCGGGCACGCCCCAGCCCAGGCCGAGCACGAACCACAGGTCGAGCACGATGTTGGTGATGTTCAGCAGCAGTTGCAGCACCAGCGCGATGTCGGTGCGGCCCAGGCCGATGAACCAGCCCAGCAAGGCGTAGTTGGCCAGCGTCGCCGGGGCCGCCCAGATGCGGATGTCGAAATAGCTGCGGCCCAGGCCTTCGACGGCGTCGCTGGCCTCCAGCAGTGCGAACGCCGACTCGCGGATCGGCCATTGCAGCACCAGCATGCTGGCGCCGGCCAGTGCGGCCACGAGCAGCGCGCGGCCCAGCGCGGCGATCATCTCGTCGGCATCCTGCGCGCCCAGCGCCTGGGCGGTCAGGCCGGTCGTGCCCATGCGCAGGAAACCGAAGGCCCAGAACAGGAAGGTGAACACCAGCGAGCCGACCGCCACCGCGCCGATGTGGGCCGGATCGGGGATCTGGCCGACGACCGCGGTGTCGATGGCGCCCAGCAGCGGG
>JBFIDI010000596.1:0-3386 GCA_041581405.1 Burkholderiaceae bacterium | reverse complement strand
CGGTTGTCGGGCAGCAGCTCCCAGTTGCGGTTGTCGGTGCTGGCCACGGTGCCGGTGCGCATGATGCGCTTGAGCTCGGGGCCTTGCACCTGCGTGATGTCGGCCACCGCGGTCTGGATCGCGACCTGGATCTCGGCCAGCGCCGGGATCGGCACCCACAGCGGCAGTTCCTCGTCGAGCACGTGGTCCTCGCGCACGTAGCCGTGGGCCAGCACGTAGTCGCCCAGGTGCTGCGTCGTGCGCAGCCCGGCGCAGTGGCCGAGCATGATCCAGGCGTAGGGCCGCAACACGGCCACGTGGTCGGTGATGTTCTTGGCGTTGGCCGGGCCGACGCCGATGTTGATCATCGTGATTCCGCAACCGTCGCGGCGCAGCAGGTGGTAGGCCGGCATCTGCGGCAGCCGCAGCGGCTCGGCGCCGAACTCGTCGCCCTCCTCCGACGGCAGGCCGACCCGCCGCGTCACCATGTTGCCGGGTTCGACGAAGGCGTTGTATTCGCTGTTGACGTCCTGCATGGCGGCGCGGCCCATGCGCACGAACTCGTCGATGTAGAACTGGTAGTTGGTGAACAACACGAAGTTCTGGAAATGCTGCGGCGCGGTGCCGGTGTAGTGGCGCAGCCGGTGCAGCGAGTAGTCGACCCGCGGCGCGGTGAACAGCGACAGCGGATGCGGCTCGCCGGCGCGCGGCTCGTGTGTGCCGTTGGGAATGCAGTCGTCCATCGCCGCGAGATCGGGCAGGTCGAACGCGTCGCGCATCAGCTGGCGCCGCTGCGCGCTCAGGCTGCCTTCGATATGTTCGTGCTCGGCAAAGGAGAAATGCACCGGGATCGGCTGCGTGCTGGTGCCCACCTCGAGTTCGACCTCGTGGTTGCGCAGCAGCAGCGAGAACTGCTCCAGGTAGTAGTCGCCGAACAGGTCGGGGCGTGTCAGCGTGGTTTCGTAGCGCCCGGGCCCGGCCACGAAGCCGTAGCTCAGCCGGGTGCTCTCGTCGTCCTGGATGCGCGCCACGGTATGGGTCTGCACGCGGACGAACGGGTAACAGGCCCGCGCCTTGCCCGGCAGGTCTTCGCCCGCCACGTAACGCTGCATCGCCTTGCGCAGATGCGCCAGCCCGCTGTCGTAGATCCTGCGGACCTGGGCCAGCGCGCTGGCGGCATCGGTGTGGCGCGTCGTTGCCATCGGTGGGGGGAGATATGTCATGGCGCTATTGTCCACAATGGCAGGCCGCGCCGGCGCCCGATCGGGTAGAGTGACCGGCTCCACCGCCCGCCTGTCCATGCCATGCCCCGACCTCTCGCTCGCCGCCTGCTGCGCCTGATCCTGATCCTCGTCGTGGCGCTGCCCGTGCTCGTCGTCGGCGCCCTGCTGGCGCTGGACATCCCGCGCAACGCCGCCGGCATGGCCGCCAAGGGTGTCTGCTCCGCCGCATTCGTCGCCCATCGTCCCGTCGAGGGCCTGCTGGCGGCGGAAGTCCTGCCGGCCAGTCCGGTGCTGGAGCTGATCGACGTGACGGTGCACGCGCAGGATCAACGCGTGCAGGCGCGTTTTGCCGGGTGGTTCGCACGCGAGGCCCAGTGGTTGCCGTCGCGCGGCTGCGTGCTCGACATCGCCAGCGGGCCGGTGCGGCCGGCGGCTCGCCCGCAGCCGGACCTGGGCCGCCCCTGGCCCGACGGGGAGGCCGCGCTGGCACCGGGCGCCTGGGGCGAGGGTGTCGACCGGGCCGCGCTGCAGCGCGTGGTGCAGCAGGCCTTCGTCGGTGCCGGCGACCCGCAGGCGGCCAACACCCGTGCCGTGGCCGTGATCCACGACGGCCGCGCGCTGGTGCTGCAGACCGCGCCCGGCTTCGGCCCCGGCACCGCGCTGCACGGCTGGTCGATGACCAAGACCGTGCTGGGCATGCTCAGCTACAAGCTGGCGCTCGAGAACGACGTGGACTTCGCGACGCCGGTGGTCGACGCCTTCTCCGGCAACCGCACGCCGGACTGGGTCGCCGCCTGGCGCCGGGACGCACGCAGGACCATCACCGTGGGCGACCTGATGTACATGCGCGACGACCTGGCCAGCCAGGAACAATACGTGCCCTGGGGCTCGGTGCCGCGGATGTTGTGGGGCCACCGCGACACGGCCGCCTTCGCCGCGGCCGTCGACCCCGAGGTGCCGCCCGGCCAGCGCTGGCGCTACCTGAGCCAGACCGCCAACCTGCTGGCGGCGGTGGACCGGGCGCGGCTGCGGACCGATGCCGAATACTGGGCCTACCCCAAACGCGTGTTGTTCGACCCCATCGGCGCGCACACGGCGACGCTGGAGACCGATACGGCCGGCAACTGGGTCGGCTCGTCGTACCTGTGGGCCAGCGTCGGCGACTGGGCCCGGCTCGGCCAGCTGATGCTGCAGGACGGCCGCTGGGGCGATCAGCAGGTGCTGCCGCCCGGCTGGTGGGACTTCGCCTCGACCCCGGCGACCCCGCAAGGCGACGGAACGGGTTACGGCGCCCAGACCTGGCGCATCGCCGATCCGCAGGCCGGACGTTGCCGCGCCAGCGGGTTGCCGCCGGACACGCTGGCCATGAGCGGACACTGGGGCCAGGTGGTGGCGATGGTGCCTTCGCGCAATGCTGTTATCGTGCGCCTGGGTTGGACCTTCCGCAGCGGGCAGTTCGACAGCTGCGCCTTCCTGGCGCAGGTGCTGGACACCTTGCCACGCTGAGGCCGGCGGTTGCGGCGCGCCGCGGACCATCCACCACGACACGACATCGGCCATCCGGCCGGCCATTTCCCCGGCAAGGGGCAACGACGATTTTCGACAAGGAGCACGTCATGGATCTGGGCATCAAAGGCAAGTGGGCGCTGGTATGCGGCGCAAGCAAGGGGTTGGGACTGGGCTGCGCCCAGGCACTGGCGGCGGACGGCGTCAACCTGGTGATCAATGCGCGCGGCGCCGACGCCCTCGAAGCGGCGGCCACGCAACTGCGCGCCATCCCCGGCGCCGGCACCGTGCTGGCCGTGGCCTGCGACATCACGTCCGACCAGGGTCGCGCCGCGGTGTTCGGCGTCGAGGGCGGGCCGGGCACCGACTTCGACATCGTCGTCACCAATGCCGGCGGCCCGCCGCCCGGCGACTTCCGGGACTGGGAGCGCGAGGCCTGGATCAAGGCGCTGGACGCCAACATGCTGACACCGATCTGGCTGATCAAGGCCACCGTCGACGGCATGGCCAAGCGCGGGTTCGGCCGTATCGTCAACATCACGTCGGGCGCGGTCAAGGCCCCGATCGACATCCTGGGCCTGTCCAATGGCGCACGCACCGGCCTGACCGGCTTCGTGGCCGGCGTCGCGCGCAGTTCCATCGCCGGATCGGGCGTGACCATCAACAACCTGCTGCCCG
>JBFIDI010000595.1:0-3387 GCA_041581405.1 Burkholderiaceae bacterium | reverse complement strand
CTGCGCTTATCGATCAAACGGCTCGTATGCACCAGCAACGAGCCGTTTTTTCATGTTCAGACGTTGCTGGTTTCGATCACTGAAGGAACCACGATGTTGAAGCAACCCAGCACCAAATACCGGGCCTTTGCCCCGGTCCGTCTCGCCAACCGAACCTGGCCCGATGCCGTCCTGACGCGCGCGCCGCTGTGGTGCAGCGTCGACCTGCGCGACGGCAACCAGGCGCTGATCGAGCCGATGGACATCGAGCGCAAGCTGCGCATGTTCCAGGCGCTGGTGCAGATCGGATTCACCGAGATCGAGGTCGGTTTTCCGTCCGCGTCGCAGGTGGAGTTCGACTTCGTGCGCAAGCTCATCGACGAAGACCTGATTCCCGGCAACGTCACGATCCAGGTGCTGACCCAGGCGCGCGCACACCTGATCGAGCGGACCTTCGAGTCCCTCGCCGGGGCACCGCGTGCCATCGTTCACGTGTACAACGCCACCTCGCCGGTCATGCGGCGCGTGGCGCTGGGCATGGACGAAGACCAGATCGTGCAACTCGCGGTCGACCATGCGCGGCTGATCCGGGAACTGGCTGCGCGCCAGCCCGCCACGCACTGGACGTTCGAGTATTCACCCGAGCATTTCTCCGGTACCGAACTGCCGTTCGCGCTGCGCGTCGTCGATGCCGTGACCGAGGTCTGGCAGCCGACGCCCCAGCACAAGTGCATCGTCAACCTGCCGTCGACGGTGGAGTACTCGACCCCCAACGTGTTCGCCGACATGATGGAATGGATGCACACCCACCTCGCGCGACGCGACAGCATCGTGTTGTCGGTCCACCCGCACAACGACCGGGGCACCGGCACCGCGGCCGGCGAACTGGCCCTGATGGCCGGTGCCGACCGCATCGAAGGTTGCCTGTTCGGCAACGGCGAGCGCACCGGCAACGTGGACCTGGTCAACATCGCGCTCAACCTCTACACCCAGGGCGTGTCGCCCGGACTGGACTTCTCCGACATCGACGAGATCCGCCGGGTGGTCGAATACTGCAACCAGTTGCCCGTGCACCCGCGCCATCCCTACGTCGGCGACCTGGTCTACACCTCGTTCTCGGGCTCGCACCAGGACGCGATCAAGAAGGCCTTGTCCGCGCGCCGGGACGCGCAGGCCGGGCATGGCGAATCGACCTGGGACATTCCGTATCTGCCCATCGACCCGCAGGACCTCGGACGCAGCTACGAGGCCGTGATCCGTGTCAACAGCCAGTCCGGCAAGGGCGGCATCGCCTATCTGCTGGAAGCACACCACGGTGTCGAACTCCCGCGCCGGCTGCAGATCGAATTCAGCCAGGTGGTGCAGCAGGTCATGGATGCCGACGGCAAGGAGTTGACCGCCCACGACATCTGGCAGGTGTTCGAACGCGAATACGCGCTGGATGCGCAGACCATCGCGGGCCACCATGTCGAAGAGGACGCGGATGCGGCCGGGCATGAACGCGTGTCGATCCGTGCGCAGCTGCAGCTGGCCGGGCAGACCCTGGCCGTGCATGGGCGGGGCAACGGTCCGATCGAAGCCTTCGTCAAGGGCGTCAGCCAGGCCACGGGCCGTGCGGTCCGGGTGCTCGACTACCATGAACATGCCCTGGGATCGGGTGCCGATGCGCGTGCGATCGCCTACATGGAGTTGCGTGTCGACGAGCGGCAGACGCTGTTCGGCGTCGGCATCGACGCCAACATCGTGGCGGCGTCGCTCAAGGCCGTTGCCAGCGCACTGACCCGTGCCAGAATCACCGACCCGATGCAGGTATCGGCCACGGCGTCGCCTTCGGGCGAATCCATGGCGGTTGCCGCGAGCGCCTGAGACGTGCCGTATCCTTCCAGTCGAACCTTCAGGAGATAGCCATGACCGACAAGCTGATCATTTTCGATACCACCTTGCGCGACGGCGAGCAGTCGCCCGGTGCGTCCATGACCCGTGACGAGAAGCTGCGTATTGCGCGCCAGCTCGAGCGCTTGCGCGTGGACGTGATCGAAGCGGGCTTTGCCGCCAGTTCCAACGGCGACTTCGAAGCGGTGCAGGCCATTGCCAACGCGATCAAGGACTCCACCGTGTGTTCGTTGTCGCGCGCCAACGACCGCGACATCAGCCGCGCCGCCGAGGCGCTCAAGGGAGCCAGCAGCGCGCGCATCCATACCTTCATCGCGACCTCGCCGCTGCACATGGAGAAGAAGCTGCGCATGACACCCGACCAGGTGTTCGAGCAGGCCCGGCAGTCGGTGCGGTTTGCCCGCAACCTGGTCGGTGACGTCGAGTTCAGCCCGGAGGACGGTTACCGCAGCGACCTCGATTTCCTGTGCCGCGTGCTCGAGGCCACGATCGACGAAGGCGCCACGACGATCAACGTGCCCGATACCGTCGGTTATGCGATTCCGGAGCTGTACGGCAACTTCATCAAGCTGCTGCGCGAACGTATTCCCAACAGCGACAAGGCGATCTGGTCGGTGCATTGCCACAACGACCTGGGCATGGCGGTGGCCAACTCGCTGGCCGGCGTCAAGCTCGGCGGCGCGCGCCAGGTCGAGTGCACGATCAACGGCCTGGGCGAGCGTGCCGGCAACTGCTCGCTCGAAGAGATCGTGATGGCCGTGAAGACCCGCAAGGACTATTTCGGCCTGGACATGAACATCGATGCGCAGCACATCCTGGCGGCCAGCCGCATGGTCAGCCAGACCACCGGTTTCGTCGTGCAGCCGAATAAGGCCGTGGTGGGGGCGAACGCCTTCGCCCATGCCTCGGGCATCCACCAGGATGGCGTGCTCAAGGCACGTGACACCTACGAGATCATGCGTGCCGAAGACGTGGGCTGGACGGCCAACAAGATCGTTCTGGGCAAGCTCAGCGGACGCAACGCGTTCAAGCAGCGCCTGGTCGAGCTCGGTGTGCAGATGGAAAGCGAGGCCGACATCAACACCGCCTTTGCCCGCTTCAAGGAACTGGCCGACCGCAAGGCCGACATCTTCGACGAGGACATCCTGGCATTGGCCAGTGACGACAGCGTCACGCACGAGAACGAGCATTATGGTTTCGTGTCCCTGTCGCAACACAGCGAGACGGGCGAGCGCCCCCATGCCAGCGTCGTGTTCACGGTCGACGGCAAGGAGGTCAGCGCCACGTCGGACGGAAACGGCCCGGTGGATGCGTCGCTCAAAGCCATCGAGTCGCATGTGAACAGTGGCGCCGAGATGGTGTTGTATTCTGTCAACGCCATCAGCGGTTCGACCGAAAGCCAGGGCGAAGTCACGGTGCGGCTGCAGAACAGCGGCAGGGTGGTCAACGGCGTCGGCGCCGACCCGGACATCATCGTTGCCTCGGCCAAGGCGTATCTGAGTGCGCTCAATAAGT
>JBFIDI010000594.1:0-3390 GCA_041581405.1 Burkholderiaceae bacterium | reverse complement strand
GCCGGCGCCGGCGCCAGCGCCTGCGCCGGTTCCGGGAGGCCGGTGCCTTTCCCGTATCGAACCGGTCGGGTTCGACGCCTCCCCCGATGGCCGGTGCGGCCAGGCTCCGGACAGCGCCTGCGAGACCAGCGGTGCCAACCCGTAGGCGCAGAGCATGGCCAAGGCTGCGATGACCACGTTGCCGGTGTCCGGCGTCTTCGCGGGCAGGAAAATCTTGAGCGCTTCCAGTGAAAACGCCGTTGCGGCGCCCACCAGTGCCACGCGCCCCGCCCGGCCTCGCCAGCGCCGGTTCGACCACAGTCCGAGAAACCATGCGCTGGCACCCAGCGGCGCGAAAGCAAGTGCCGCCAGGGCGGTGCTTGCCGCGGCCAGGAAGATGTCGGCCGCCTGATGTCGCAGGAACGGCAGGGCCTGGACGGACTGCAGGCGGTTCCACGCCAGCCCCGCGTCGCTCCAGGTCGAGGTAAAGACACCGGCCCACACGGCAAGCAATAGTCCGCATCCGGCCACGGTGCTGGCCATTGCCCGAGGGGTTGCACGACCGGGAGGGGCCGTCTGGTTGGCCCGCAGCAAGGTGTTCAACAGGCGATCGAGACCCTGGCCCCATGCCAGTGCCAGGATCGCGCCGACTGCCGCGCCGAAGGCATTTGCCATCAGATCCGAGGTCGACGGCGTGCGCGTCACCGTGAAAAACTGGGCCGCCTCGATGCCGAGGCTGAGCATGACGCAAGCCACCCAAGCGGTGATCAGGCCCGGGACGTTGGTGTACGGCCCGCCGGTGCGTTTTCGAGCCAGGCCCCACAAGCACCCCAACGGGACAAAGATGACGATGTTGGTGAACCAATCGGTGATGGAACGACGCTGGAGCACCGAGGGGACGTCGGCAGGTATCGGCGCAAAGGCATCGGCCAGCGACACCAAGCGGAAATCCATGGGCAGCAGACTGCCGTAGACGAGAAACAGCAGCCAGAGCAGCCCCATCCATCGGTAGATGCTCTGGCGCATACGACTGTCGGGACGTGTCGCGTTCATGGGTCGCAGGGGATGTTCATGGCGCGTCGAACCTCAGGGACGATGGATGGCGGACCACGATCTGGCTGCCATCGGGACGTATTCGATTGGCGTTTGGCGCCAACGGCAATGCTAAACGCTAAGCCGGGCCCGGTCCCATGGCCATTCCTGGTCTCCGTCGCGGCGGTGTCAGCCGGGTGTTGTCCGGCAACGATCGGGTCCGGCTTGCACGGCGGGTGGTTATATTCAGGTGTTGATGCATCGTCTCTTTGGGGGATGACCTGCGCCTTTGTGCATCGCTGTCGGCGCGATGCGGCGCCATGTGGCGTGCCTGTCGGTTGACCGGTGATCTGTTTCAGGAGAAATTGTGAAGCGAGTCTTGATGGTGGCCTACCACTTCCCGCCGCTGGCTGGGAGCAGCGGCATTCAGCGCACGCTACGCTTTGCACAACATTTGCCGGCGCTGGGCTGGCAGCCGCTGGTCCTGACGGCCGACGCGCGGGCCTATGAGCAGACCAGTGCCGACTTGATGTCGGAGGTCCCGTCCGACATGGTGGTGCGGCGCGCATTTGCGCTGGATACCGCGCGCCACCTGACGATCAAGGGACGTTACATGGCGTGGATGGCACGTCCGGACCGTTGGGTCAGCTGGAAATTCGCAGCCTTGCGGGAAGGGCGCAAGCTGATTCGACAGTTCAGGCCGGACGTGATCTGGTCGACGTATCCGATC
Source organism: Burkholderiaceae bacterium (assembly GCA_041581405.1). GTDB lineage: Bacteria > Pseudomonadota > Gammaproteobacteria > Burkholderiales > Burkholderiaceae_C > CAISIP01. The sequence continues at coordinate 1,649 of JBFIDI010000594.1, read as the reverse complement.
GCGACGGCGCACACCATTGCTTCGGGGCTGCATCGCAGCAGCGGCATCCCCTGGGTTGCGGATTTTCGCGATCCGATGGCGCAACCCGGCTACCCGCCCGATCCCGTGACCCGTGACCAGTTTCTCCGGATCGAGGCCGACGCGGCGGAGCATGCCGCTTTTTGTGTTTTCACGACGCCGGGCGCGGCAGCCGACTACCGCAAGCGCTACCCGGTTGCCGCCGAGCGGATGATCGTACTGGAGAACGGCTACGACGAGGACAGCTTTGCCAGCGTCGCCATCGCGTCTGCCCGCAAGGCCGAACCGACGGGTCAGCCGCTGGTCCTGCTGCACAGCGGCATTGTCTATCCGTCGGAGCGCGATCCGACCCAGTTGTTTGCCGCAGTCGGACAACTGTTGCGATCGGGCCGGCTGCAGCCCGATGACCTGCGGCTGCGTTTTCGCGCGTCGGTACACGACGACCTGTTGCGTTCGCTGGCGCAGCAAAACGGCATCGATGCATTGATTGAACTGGCGCCGGCCGTTGCCTATCGTGATGCCCTGGCCGAAATGGTGGCGGTGGACGGATTGCTGGTCATGCAGGCAAGCAATTGCAACGCACAGATACCGGCCAAGATCTACGAATACCTGCGTGCAGGCACGCCCATTCTGGGCCTGACCGATCCTGATGGCGACACGGCGGGGGTCTTGCGTGCTGCCGGGCTTTCCGCCATGGCGCGGATCGACTCGGTCGACGAGATCAGCGAGGTGCTGATGCGTTTCCTGGATGACGTGCGACGCGGCACGGCGGAGCTTGCCGAGCCCGCCGTCGTGCAGGCCGCCTCGCGGCAGGGGCGTTCCCGGGCAATGGCTGACCTGCTCGAGCGTGCCATGACGAACGCACCATGATGGCCCTGCGCCATCGGTATTCCTGCCCGGACCGGTACGCGTGCCGCGTCGCTGATATTCCTGCCAAGCCCCTGCATGTCCACCCGTAAATCGCTGGTCTTCTCGTTTCTGGATCGTTACGCCAGCCTCGTCGTCAGCATCGTCTCGTCGATGTTCATCGCCCGGTTGCTCACGCCGGAGGAACTTGGCGTCTTCTCCGTGACGATGGTGTTGTTGTTGTTCGTCAACACCGTGCGAGATCTCGGGGCCGGTCAGTACCTGGTCCAGGAGCGCGAACTGACGACGACGCGCATTCGCGCTGTATGGGCTGTACAACTGGGCTTGGGTCTCATGCTGGCTGGGCTCGTGCTGCTGGCCAGCTACCCGGTGGCCGTCTTCTACGACGAGCCGCGCATGCGCGACATCATGCTTGTGATCTCGCTGAGTTACGCCATCAATCCGTTTGGTTCACTCACGTATGCCTGGCTCATGCGCGAAATGCGTTTCGAGAACGTTGCGTTGATGCGGTTTTCTTCCGGCCTGGCTGGCGCGTTCGTATCCGTGGGTCTGGCCTGGCACGGATGGGGACCGATCAGCCTGGCGTTCGGCGCGTTGAGCTCCACCATGGTCAATGCCCTGGTTGCCGTCTATTTCCGGCCCAGGTCTTTCCCGTGGCTGCCCGGCGTTGCCGAGATCAAGCGGGTCCTGACCTTCGGCACCAAGTTGACGGGTAGCTCGGTGATGACGGTCATTTCCAACGGAGCACCTGAACTACTGGTTGG
>JBFIDI010000593.1:0-3391 GCA_041581405.1 Burkholderiaceae bacterium | reverse complement strand
CCTACCAGAACGCGCTGGCCTATGCCAAGGACCGGCTGCAGATGCGTTCGTTGTCGGGCCCCAAGGCCAAGGACAAGCCGGCCGACCCGATCATCGTGCACCCGGACGTGCGCAAGATGCTGCTGACCGCCCGGGCCTATGCCGAAGGCGGCCGCGCGCTGGCGATCTTCTGCTCGGTGCTGCTCGAGAAGGAGCACTTCCACCCGGACGAGAAGGTGCGCAAGGACAGCGGCGAGATGCTCTCCTTGCTCACGCCGGTGGTCAAGGCCTTCCTGACCGACAACGGCTGGCGCGCCACATCCGACTGCCTGCAGGTGTTCGGCGGCCACGGCTACATCAAGGAATGGGGCATGGAGCAGTTCGTGCGTGATGCCCGCATCAACATGATCTACGAGGGCACGAACACGATCCAGAGCCTGGACCTGCTGGGCCGCAAGATCCTGGGCAACAACGGCGCCACGCTGAAGAAGTTCGGCAAGCTGATCGCGAAACTGGTCGAGGAGGAAGGCGTCAACGAGAAGATGGCCGAGTTCATCAACCCGCTGGCCTACCTGGGCGACAAGATGACCAAGCTCACGACCGAGATCGGCTTCAAGGGTTTCCAGGACGCCGACGAAGTGGGCGCGGCCGCGGTCGACTACCTGCGCGTGGCCGGCCACCTGGTGTTCGGTTATTTCTGGGCCCGCATGGCGCAGGTCGCGCTGCGCGAGATCGCCGCCGGCAACACCGACCCGTTCTACCAGGCCAAGCTGCAGACGGCGCGTTTCTACTTCGCCAAGCTGTTCCCCGAAACCGCGTCGCTGATGCTGACCGTGCGTTCCGGCGCCAAGTCCCTGATGGACACCGAAGCGGTGTTTGCCTAGTAGTATTGCGCTCGGAAGCCATCCGTCCCACTTCAACACACGATCGAGGAGACACCCATGTTCAAGAACATCGTCGCGACCTGCGTCCTGTTGGGCGCCAGTGGCCTGGTCGCAGCCCAGATGACGCCGGTCGGCAGCTGGCACACCATCGACGACGAGACCAAGGAGATCAAGTCCGAGGTCCAGATCGTCGACAACGGCGGCGTGCTCAGCGGCAAGGTGACCAAGCTGCTGCGCAAGGGCGCCAAGCAGGACGCGATCTGCGACAAGTGTTCCGATGACCGCAAGGACAAGCCCGTGCTCGGGCTGGAGATCATCCGCGGTGCGAAGAAGGCCGAGGGCAAGGACGTGTGGGAAGACGGCAAGATCCTCGACCCGGAGAAAGGCTCGACCTACAGCCTGCGCCTGACCCCGATCGAGGGCGGCAAGAAACTCGAGGTGCGCGGGTCCCTGTTCGGCATCGGCCGCACCCAGACCTGGGTGCGCGCGCAGTAACCCCGTTCGCCCATTTCCGGCCGGGCAGCGTCCGGCCCCCCGCACGCCCCGGCGTGCCAACAGAGAGTGCAATCATCCATGTCCCGATTCCAAGTCAAACAAGTCGCCGTGCTCGGTGCCGGCGTGATGGGCGCGCAGATCGCTGCGCACCTGGTCAACGTGCGGGTGCCGGTCATCCTGTTCGATCTGCCGGCCAAGGAAGGTCCGAAGAACGGCATCGTGTCCAGGGCCGTCGACGGCCTGAAGAAGCTCAAGCCGGCGCCGCTGGGTCTGGCGCAGGAGGCCGCGTTGTTCCGCCAGGCCAACTACGAGGAGCACATGGACCTGCTCAAGGAATGCGACCTGGTGATCGAGGCGATCGCCGAACGCATGGACTGGAAACTCGACCTGTACCGCAAGATCGCGCCGCACCTGGCGCCCACGGCCATCGTCGCGTCCAACACCTCGGGCCTGTCGATCACGAAGTTGAGCGAAGCACTGCCCGAGGACATCAAGCCGCGTTTCTGCGGCATCCACTTCTTCAACCCGCCGCGCTACATGGCGCTGGTCGAACTGATCAACACGCCGACCACCGAGCCGCAGGTGCTCGACAACCTGGAGGCCTTCGTCACGAGCAGCCTGGGCAAGGGCGTGGTGCGTGCGCACGACACGCCCAACTTCATCGCCAACCGCATCGGCATCGCGGGCATGCTGGCGACGATGCACCAGGCCCGCGCCTTCGGGCTGACCTACGACGTCGTCGACGACCTGACCGGCAAGAAACTCGGCCGCGCCAGCTCGGGCACGTTCCGCACCGCCGACGTCGTGGGCCTGGACACGATGGCGCACGTGATCAAGACGCTGCAGGACAACCTGAGCGCCGACACCGATCCGTTCTACGACAGCTTCGCCACGCCGCCGGTGCTCGCCAGGCTGCTGGAGATGGGTCACCTGGGCCAGAAGTCCGGCGCCGGTTTCTACAAGAAGGTCGGGCGCGACATCCTGCGCTACGACGAGTCGGCGGCCGACGGCAAGGGCGACTACGTGCCCGCCGGCGCCAAGGGCGACGAGGTCGTGGCCCGCATGCTCAAGAAGCCGGCCGGCGAACGCCTGAAGCTGCTGCGCGAGGCCGAAGGCGCCGAGCCGCGTTTCCTGTGGGCCATCCTGCGTGACCAGTTCCACTATGCGGCCGTGCATCTGCACACCGTGGCGGAGACCGCGCGCGACATCGACCTGGCGATGCGCTGGGGTTTCGGGCTCAAGCAGGGCCCGTTCGAGTTGTGGCAGGAGGCCGGCTGGCTGGAGGTCGCCACGATGATCCAGGAGGACATCGACGCCGGCATGGCGCTGGGCAAGGCGCCGCTGCCCGCGTGGGTGTTCAAGGGCCCGGTGGCCGATGCCGGCGGCGTGCACACGCCCAAGGGCTCGTGGAGCGCGTCAGCGGGCAAGTTCGTGCCGCGCCACGACCTGACGGTCTACCAGCGCCAGCATTTCCGCGAGGACGTGCGCGGCGCCAACGCGCCGAGCGCGGCAACCGCCGGCACCACGGTCTACGAGGACGACGCGATCCGGCTGTGGACGCTGGAGGCGCCGGTGCTGATCGCCAGCATCAAAACCAAGATGCATGCGATCAGCCCGGACGTGGCCGAAGGCCTGGTGCGTGCGATCGACCTGGCCGAGGCCTCGTACGAGGGCCTGGTGATCTGGTCCAACGACGAGATGTTCTCGGTCGGTGCCGACCTGCAGGCGATGCTGCCGGCGTTCATGGTCGCCGGCGTGTCCGCGATCGACGAAGCCGAACACGAGTTGCAGAAGGCGATGTTGCGGCTGCGTTATGCCAGCGTGCCGACGGTGTCGGCGATCCGCGGCATGGCGCTGGGCGGCGGCTGCGAGATGGCGGTGTACAGCGCCAGGCGTGTCGCGGCGATGGAAAGCTACATCGGCCTGGTCGAGGTCGGCGTCGGCCTGGTGCCAGGCGCCGGCGGCCTGACCTACATCGCGCGCCGCGCCGCCGAAAACGCCGCGGCCTCGACCAACAAGGACTTGTTGCCCTT
>JBFIDI010000592.1:0-3394 GCA_041581405.1 Burkholderiaceae bacterium | reverse complement strand
TGGACGCCGACTTCTGCGGCGCGCTGCACAGCTACCTGGCCGGTGTGACCGTCGACGACAACACGCTGGCGATCGACGCGTTCAAGGAGGTCGGCCCCGGCAGCCACTTCCTGGGTTGCGCCCACACCATGGCCAACTACACGACCGCGTTCTTCGACTCCACGATCTCCGACGACCGGCCCTGGGAGACCTGGAGCGAAGACGGCTCCCGCGACAGCGCCACACGCGCGAATGCACGCTGGAAAGCATCGCTGGCCGAATACCAGGCCCCGGCCATCGACGAGGGCGTGGACGAGGCGCTGCGCGACTTCGTCGCGCGCAAGAAGGCCTCGATGACAGACCAGTGGTATTGACCCGCCGCGGCAAGCCCCGCACCATGGACCCCATCGCCTGAACCGCGGTACGCGCCGCCCCGTTTCCCGGAAGCCCCCCGATGTCGCCCCACAACGACCCCCTGCTCCAGCCGTTCCAGCTGCGCCACCTGCGGCTGAAGAACCGCATCATCGTCACCGCCCACGAACCGGCATACCCGGAAGACGGCATGCCCAAGCAGCGTTACCGCGCCTACCAGGTCGAACGCGCCAAGGGCGGCGTCGCGATGACGATGACGGCCGGCTCGGCCGCGGTGTCGCGCGACAGCCCGCCGGTGTTCAACAACATCCTGGCGTACAAGGACGAGGTCGTGCCGTGGATGCGCGACATGGTGGATGCAATCCACGAACTCGGTTGCGCGGTGATGATCCAGCTCACCCACCTGGGCCGGCGCACGACCTGGTCCAAGGCCGACTGGTTGCCGGTGGTCGCGCCCTCGCACGAACGCGAGGCGGCGCACCGCGCGTTCCCGAAGAAGATGGAGGACTGGGACATCGCGCGCATCATCCAGGACTATGTCGACGCCACCGAACGCATGGTCGCGGCCGGCGTCGACGGCGTCGAGTTCGAGGCTTACGGCCACCTGATGGAGCAGTTCTGGTCGCCGCTGACAAATACGCTCGACGCGCCGTATGGTGGCAGCCTGGAGAACCGGGTGCGTTTCGCGTTCGACGTGTTGCGCGCGGTGCGCAAACGTATCGGCGACAAACCCATCCTCGGCCTGCGGTATTCGGCCGACGACACGCTGGCCGGCGGCTTTTCGGCGCAGGACGGCATCACGGTCTCGCAGATGCTCAAGGACAGCGGCCTGGTCGACTACCTGAACATCGTGCGCGGCCATATCGACACCGACCCCGGCCTGACCGACCTGATTCCGGTGCAAGGCATGCCCAGCGCCCCGCACCTGGATTTCGCCGGCGAGATCCGCGCCGCCACCGGTTTCCCGACCTTCCACGCGGCGCGTATCCAGGACGTGACCACGGCGCGGCACGCGATCGCGTCGGGCAAGCTCGACATGGTCGGCATGACCCGCGCCCACCTGACCGACCCGCACATCGTGCGCAAGATCATGGCCGGCCAGGAGGACACGATACGCCCCTGCGTCGGCGCGAACTTCTGCCTGGACCGCATCTACGCCGGCGGCGAGGCGTATTGCATCCACAACCCGGCCAGCGGCCGCGAGTTGACGATGCCACACACCATCGCACCGGCCGCCATCAAGCGCAAGGTGGTGGTCGTCGGCGCCGGACCCGCGGGGTTGGAGGCGGCCCGCGTGGCGGCCGCGCGTGGCCATGCGGTGACCGTTTTCGAGGCCGCACCCAAGGCCGGCGGCCAGATCCGGCTCACCGCGCAAAGCCCGCGCCGGCGCGAGATGATCGGCATCGTCGACTGGCGCCTGGCCCGTTGCGATGAATCCGGCGTCGTGTTCCGATTCAACACGCTGGCCGATGCGGATGCCGTGCTGGCCGAACAACCCGATGTCGTCATCGTCGCCACCGGCGGCTTGCCGCACACCGAGGTCTTGTCGGCCGGCAACGAACTGGTCGTGTCCAGCTGGGACATCCTGTCGGGCGATGTCAAGCCGGGGCGCAACGTGTTGCTGTTCGACGACGCCGGCGACCATCCCGCGTTGCAGGCGGCCGAGGTCATCGCGCACAGCGGCGCGCGTGTCGAGGTGATGACGCCCGACCGCAGCTTCGCGCCCGAGGTCATGGCGATGAACCTCGTGCCCTATATGCGCAGCCTGCAGAAACACGACGTGACCTTCACCGTCACGTTCCGGCTCGAGTCGGTGCAACGCGACGGCGACGGCCTGCTGGCGTTTGTGGGCAGCGACTACGGCGGCGTGCGCAAGGAACGCCGGGTCGACCAGGTGGTCGTCAACCATGGCACGCGACCGCTGGACGAGTTGTATTTCGAACTCAAGCCGCGCTCGCACAACCAGGGCGCGGTCGACTACCCGGCGCTGATCGACGGCCGGCCCCAGGCCCTGCCAGAGGCCGGCAGTGGTGCCTTCGTGGTGTTCCGCATCGGCGACGCGGTGTCGGCACGTAATACCCATGCGGCCATCTACGACGCGTTGCGGCTGGTGAAGGACCTGTGACGATACCGCCACGACCGGTATCGTCGCCGGGCCATTCCGACCGTCCAGGCCAACACACGCCGCCCAAACACGCAGGCCCGCGATGACCCCGTCCTTCCCGCACCTGTTCCAGCCGTTGCAGCTGCGCCACCGGCAGCTGCGCAACCGCATCGTGTTCGGCGCCCACACCGCCAACATGGCCGAACAAGGCATTCCCGGCGAGCGGCACCTGGGGTATTACCTCGAACGCGCCAAGGGCGGCGCGGCGATGATCGTCGTCGAACCGGTGCCGGTGCATGCGAGCGCGGTGCTCACGCGCGGCAACATGTTGCATTCCAGCGACGCCATCGTCGAACCCTTGCGCCGCATCACCGACGCCTGCCACGAAGAAGGCGCGGTGATGCTGCAGCAGCTCTACCACGTCGGGCAACACGGCGACTTCGACAATTCGTATTCGGCGCACTGGTCGCCCAGCGGACTGCCCTCGTACCACGACGCCGACGGCAGCCATGCCATGCTGGAGAAGGAGATCGAGGAGATCATCGACGGCTTCGTCGAAGCGGCCGGGCGCGCACAACGCAGCGGCTTCGACGGTATCGAACTGTTCGGCGCCTACAACGGCCTGATCGAGCAGTTCTGGCTGCCGTGGTCGAACCGCCGCACCGACCGCTGGGGCGGCAACCTGGACAACCGGATGCGGTTCACGCGCGAGATCATCGAGCGTACCCGCGCCGCGGTCGGCGAAGACTTCATCATCGGCCTGAACGCCAGCGTCGACAGCGGCGTCGACGTGGCACTGAAGATCGAGGGACTGTGCGAGGTCGCGCAGTGGCTCGACGACCGGCAGCTGGTCGACTACATCAGCTGCGGCACCGGCGGCTATTTCAACTTCGCCGAACTGATGCCGACCTTCCAGTTCGCCGACAAGCTCGGCGCGCC
>JBFIDI010000591.1:0-3404 GCA_041581405.1 Burkholderiaceae bacterium | reverse complement strand
CGGCACGCAGAGCCTGCACACCAACAGTTTCGACGAGGCGATCGCGCTGCCGACCGATTTTTCCAGCCGCATCGCGCGCAACACCCAGCTCATCATCCAGGAGGAAACCCATATCCCGAACGTCATCGACCCCTGGGCCGGCAGCTACATGATGGAAAAGCTGACCCAGGACATGGCCGATGCGGCCTGGAAGATCATCGAGGAGGTGCAGGCCATGGGCGGCATGGTCAAGGCCGTCGACAGCGGCTGGGCCAAGCTCAAGATCGAGGCGGCCGCGGCCGAGAAGCAGGCGCGCATCGACTCCGGCCAGGACGTCATCGTCGGTGTCAACAAGTACCGGCTCGACAGCCATGACGAGATCGAGGCACGCGACATCGACAACGTCGCAGTGCGCGAAGGGCAGATCGCACGCCTGCAGAAGATCCGCGCCTCCCGCGACGCCAAGGCGGTCGACGCGGCGCTGACGGCGCTGGCGCAGGCGGCGCAGGACGGTACCGGCAACCTGCTCGACCTGTCCATCCAGGCAGCCCGGGTACGCGCCACCGTGGGCGAGATCAGCGACGCACTCGAGAAGTCCTTCGGCCGCCACCGGGCCGACACGCACAAGGTCAGCGGCGTCTACGCCGCGTCGTACGACAATGCCGCCAACCCGGGAGGCGTGATGCAGCAATGGGAGTCGATCAAGCACGACATCGCGCAGTTTGCCGAGCAGCAGGGGCGCCGTCCGCGCGTGATGATCGCCAAGCTCGGCCAGGACGGCCATGACCGCGGAGCCAAGGTGGTGGCCACGGCGTTTGCCGACCTGGGTTACGACGTCGACATCGGGCCGCTGTTCCAGACCCCGGAGGAGTGCGCGCGCCAGGCCATCGAGAACGACGTGCACGCCGTGGGTGTGTCCACGCTGGCGGCCGGCCACAAGACGCTGGTGCCGGCCATCATCGCCGAGTTGCGCAAGCAGGGCGCCGACGACATCGTCGTGTTCGTCGGCGGCGTGGTGCCGCGCCAGGACTATGGCTTCCTGGTCCAGGCCGGCGTCAAGGGCATCTACGGCCCGGGCACGCCGATCCCGGATTCGGCGGCGGACGTGCTCAAGCAGATTCGCGCCGCACAGTCGGCCTGATCGACCGTTCCATGGATTCGAAGGCCAGGAACGCCACGGCGCGCTCGGGGGAGAGCTCCACCACGCCGGCGCTCGCCGACGCGGTGCTCGGCGCACCGGGCCTGCCGCGCCGTCGCGCGATCGCCAAGGCCATCACCTTGCTCGAGTCGACCCGCGCCGATCACCGGATGCAGGCCGACCAGTTGCTCGCGCACCTCTTGCCGCATGCCGGCGGCGCGTTCCGGCTCGGCCTGAGCGGCGTTCCCGGTGTCGGCAAGTCGACGCTGATCGAGGCGCTGGGCCTGTACCTGATCGAGCAGGGCCTGTCGGTCGCGGTGTTGACCATCGACCCGTCGTCGGCGGTCTCGGGCGGTTCCATCCTGGGTGACAAGACACGCATGGAGAAACTCTCCGTGCACGAGCGGGCGTATATCCGGCCGAGCCCGTCCAGCGGCACGCTGGGCGGCGTGGCCGAAAAGACACGCGAGGCGATGCTGGTGCTCGAGGCGGCGGGCTACGAGGTGGTCATCGTCGAGACCGTCGGTGTCGGCCAGAGCGAGGTTGCCGTGGCCGGCATGACCGACATGTTCGTGCTGATGCAGCTGCCCAACGCCGGCGACGAACTGCAGGCGATCAAGAAGGGCGTGATGGAGATGGCGGACCTGGTGCTGATCAACAAGGCCGACCTCGACCCGGACGCGGCCAGCCGCGCGCGGGCGCAGATCACGTCGTCGCTGCGCCTGCTGGGCCAGCACGGCAACCCGGAGCGGGCCGAACACGACAAGGCCGCGTGGCACCCGCAGGTGTTGCAGTTGAGCGCCTTGTCCGGCCAGGGCGTGGATGCGTTGTGGTCGGCCGCGACCGAATTCCGCCGCCTGCGCAGCGCGGGTGGTGCCTGGGAATCGCGCCGACGCCAGCAGGCCCTGGCCTGGATGTGGGAGCGTATCGAGGCCGGATTGCGCCAGGCCTTTCGCGCCGACCCGCAGGTGCGCGCGCGCCTGGGCCCGCTGTCGAAGCAGGTTGGCGAAGGCACGATGGTCGCGTCGGTGGCGGCGCGCGAATTGCTCGGCCTGTTCCACCCGGACACCGGCGCGTCGGTCACCGGACGACCGGATCCGGAGGGGCGGGCGCCGTGATCTCGCTGACCTCGATCGCCCGCATCGAATCCTCCACCGTCTGGCGCCAGAAACGGGTCGAGATCGTCGACCTGCCCGAAGGCCGCATGCTGGTCAAGGGCCAGCGGCCGCTGCGCGGCCCCTGGGCCCACCGGGTGCTGAACCTGTTCGCCTGGATGGCCGGCGTGCCCTACCTCAAGGCGGTGCCGGTGCACGGCGGCGCGCAGTCGCAGGCGATCGAACTGGCACGGCTGGAGGCCCTGCGCGCGGCAGGCATCCGGGTGCCGGAGGTGCACCACGTGGCGCCCGACTATTTCGTCATGTCCTACCTCGGCTCCAACGACCTGGCGCGTGCCTTGCGTGAACAGGGTTCGCAGGCGTATGGTCTGTGGATGGCCGCGATGGAACACCTGCTGCTGGTTCACGCCCGCGGCCAGTACCTGAGCCAGTGTTTTGCGCGCAACATCATCGTGTCGAACCGGTTCGAGGGCCTGATCGACTTCGAGGACGACCCGCTCGAGGTGATGACACTCGAACAGGCCCAGGCGCGCGACTGGCTGATCTACCTGCAGTCCACGCTGTTCAACCTGGCGCTGGAATCCGATCGGCTCGATGCCGCGCTGCGCGCGGTGTTGTCGCGCGAATCGGAGCCGGTGCGTGCGGTATTGCGCCATGCGGCGCGCCGCCTGTCCTGGTTGCGCCACCTGCCGACCAACCGCAGGATCTGGGGCAAGGACTTCGTCAGCCTGCAGGCCGTGGGCGAGGCGATGTACCGGCACCACCTGCCCACCAACGAGACCCCTTCAACGGAGAAAAACGATGCATGAAATACTGGAACAACTCGAAACCATGCGTGAACGCGCCCGCAAGGGCGGCGGCGACAAACGCATCGAGGCGCAACACGCCAAGGGCAAGCTGACCGCGCGCGAACGCATCGAGCTGCTGCTCGATGAAGGCACGTTCGAGGAATGGGACATGTTCGTCGAACACCGCTGCGTCGATTTCGGCATGCAGGACCAGAAGATTCCCGGCGACGGTGTCGTGACCGGCTACGGCATGATCAACGGCCGCCTGGTGTTCGTGTTCAGCCAGGACTTCACCGTGTTCGGCGGGGCCTTGTCCGAAGCCCATGCCGAGAAGATCTGCAAGGTCATGGACCAGGCGATGAAGGTCGGCGCGCCGGTGATCGG
>JBFIDI010000590.1:0-3415 GCA_041581405.1 Burkholderiaceae bacterium | reverse complement strand
TCGGGATCGGCATGGACACGCTCGGAGCCGGCCTCGCCCGGCGCTGGTGCGGCCATCGGCAGGGGCGATGCGTTGTTGCTCATGGTGCGGGCACCCCGGCCCACATGACACGTGCGACCACCATGCCGCCCACGAAGAAGCAGGCCAGGGCGATCCACGAACCGACGGACAGCTGCAATGCGCCGCTGATGCCATGGCCGCTGGTGCAACCACCGGCCAGGCGTGCGCCGAACACCATCACGGCGCCTCCGACAAACGCAACCGCCTGCCGCAAGCCGACACTATCGCCGAATCGTTCGGACCACATCGCGGGCACCCAGGTGCCGGTCCACTCGCCGCCGCTGAAGGCCGCGAGCCAGGCGCCGAACACGATGCCGACCAGCAGCATGACCTCCCAATCGACTTTCGGTGTCTTGTCCTGGTACAGCTTCAACGCGTCGGTATGGCTCTTCGACAACAGGCGTGACACCATGCCCGCCAGCCGCGTATACGCCGTCGACACACCGAGCGGCTTGTCGGAAAAATAGAAGGTCGCCATCGATAACAGGCCGATCAAGGCCCCGACCAGATAGGCCGACCACGCGCCTGCGCCGTCTTGCTGCATGTCGTGTGCTCCTGTGCGGGTGGTCCCGCTTACGCTTTCGACGTGGGTTGTTGCGACTCGAGCGGCAACCCCAAGGCTTCCCAGGCCTTCAGCCCGCCGAGCATGTTGTAGATGCGGCTGAAGCCGTGCCGCCGGAGGATGCTGCAGGCCAGCGCCGAGCGATGGCCGACGCTGCAGTGCACGGCCAGTGCCTCGTCCCTGGGCAGGTCGGGCGGCGAGTCCTCGAGGTCTCCGACAAACACGTGTGATGCGCCCGGAATGTGTTTCTCGTCCCACTCCATGTCATCGCGGACATCGAGTATCCGGACCTCCCCGGCCGCCAGCCATTGCGCACATTGTTGCGCGCTGGTGGTACCGAAATGTTCGATCGGTAATCCCTGTTCGCGCCAGTTCTCGACGCCCTTGACCATGACACCGGCAACCGAATCGATGCCGATGCGTGCAAGCGACCGGACCGCCTGCCCGATTTCTTCCGGGCGTTCGACGATGAGGAAGATGCACGTCTCGTGGTTGGCCATCCAGCCGCCAAACGCGGACAGGCCAGCGAGCCAGATGTTGTAGGCGCCACGGATGTGGGCGCCGGCGAAAGCCTCGGGTGAACGCGTGTCGAACAACACGCCGTCGGACATGCGCTCGTGCAGTTCGTGCGGCTGCAGCACCACCATCGCGTGTGGCGACGCCGGCAACCGGCGGCCACCCTCGAGGTTGACATCCTCCATGTGCCTGAAGTAGGGCGCGCGGGGCAGTTTCTCACGACCCTTGGCGTCGACAAACTCCTTGCGGCTCCTGGTGAACACCGTGTTGGTCTTTCTCTCGATGCCCAGGGTGCTGTCGTCACGCTCGGAGATGTTGCCGCCGCAGGCCGAACCCGCGCCATGGGCGGGCAATACCAGCGCCTGATCGCCCAGCCCCGCCAGGCTGCGCTGCACCGAGTCGTACAACTGGCCGGCATGCTCGGCCGCCTTGTCTGCGTCCGACAGGTCGGTGCGACCCGTGTCGCCGACGAACAACGTGTCGCCGGTGAACACGCCCCAGCACGTGCCGTCGGTGTCATCTGGATAAACCGCGTAACACATGCTTTCGGGCGTGTGCCCGGGCGTATGCAGCGCGACGAAACGCGTGTTCCCGACCGTGAGTTCCTGCCCGTCGTCGAGTTGCACATCGGATTCACCAAACAAGGTGTGCGTGCCGGTGACGATCCGCGCGCCGGTGGCCTCGGCCAGCGCGCGCGAACCGAATTCGAAATCTTCCTGTCGGTGGGTTTCGAATACGTGCGTGATGCGGAGGTTGTTGTCGCGCGCCAGCTTCAGGTATTCCTTGATGTCGCGCCGCGGGTCCACGACCACCGCCAGTCCGTCGCCGCAACCCAGCATGTAGGCGTTGTGCCCCAGTCCCGGGGTCTTGATGCGTTGAAAAAACATGTCGCGTACTCCTGCACGGTCGAGGGCGCGATCGCGTGCCTGCGCACGCTCTCGCCCCATGCTCTACGGGGACCAGCCGGACACAAGGCTCCGGCACCCGGTGCCAGCAGCCTTGGCCCCTGGCTACGGCGTTACTTGCCGTCCCGGTCCGAGTCGCCCGGGATCGCGCGTTCCACGGTATCGCTGACACGTTGCCACGCATCACGTGTCGCATGTTTGGCGCGCTCCCAGTCGAGACGGGAATTGCCACGCCTGCTGGCCCAGTCGCGCGCGAGTTCCGGCTCGATGTCTTCGTAGCGGCGATTCGGATAACGCGTGAACGCGTCCACGCCATAACCGTATGCGGGGCGGTATTCGTCGTAGCTCGCTCCCTGCGCGTAGGGGCGGGTCTCGTAGGTATCGCGCCAGTAGGCGTCTTCGGCGACCGGGTCCACCGCGTTCGCGATTCCCTTGCCCGCCATCGCTCCGACCACGGCCCCCGCGACGGCCCCGACGGCGGCACCGGCCGGACCGGTCATGCCGCCCACGGCCGCGCCGGCGGCAGCACCTCCCGCAATACCTCCGGCGGCGCCGCCGACGACAGCGCCGGTACCGGTTGCGACCGGACGGTCCGGATCCTTGACGGCGTTTTCTCGACCTGTGCGCGCGATATCGGCGTTGTGACGTTCGTTCATGCTTTTCTCCCTGGTTGGTTGGCTGCCATCGCGCGACCCGTTGTAGGAATGGGTTCGTCGTGTGGCAGTGACTCCAAGCTTACGCAGGGCGGCAGGAAACGAGATCGTCCAACAGGAGATCTGCCGATAGGAAACAGGAACCGGCAGGTGTAGGCCGATTCCTATGACTCTCGGCAGCGACGGGTACAGGCCGAGGCGGGGACATGCGCGCAGCGACGTACTGTGCCGGTCCGATTTCACTTTGCGTTGTTCGGCTGACGGGTCGCCTTGCTTTGGCGCCTGTGATTGATCGTTTCGGCGTGACGACCGTGGTGGGCCAAGCGAGGCGGGTGGGGGGCTCCGTTCATGTCCTCCTCGATGGGCTGCGCCCATCGATTCCCCCTTTACTTCACTGCGCCCCCCACCCACCTCGCTTGGCCTGGGCGGCGGTCGTGGTTCTCGGTGAGCAGGCAATGTCGCAGGATCAGGACGGTGGGGTACTCTGCGCAGCGAAATAAAGGAGGAGCGGCGGGCGCAGCCCGACGCGGGGGACATTCGCGGAGCAGAGTACTCCGCCGTCCTGATCCCACCGGCGCTGTTCGCCTGACTGGTATTGGCCTTCGGGCTGGCAAAGACCTTGGTTGCTTGCTTCGGCGTGACGACAGTGGTGGGCCAAGCGAGGCGGGTGGGGGGCTCCGTTCATGTCCTCCTCGATGGGCTGCGCCCATCGATTCCCC
>JBFIDI010000589.1:0-3415 GCA_041581405.1 Burkholderiaceae bacterium | reverse complement strand
CTTGGCCATCTCGATGGCGGCGAAGGTTTCGGTCAGCGTGCCGATCTGGTTGATCTTGATCAGGATCGGGTTGGCGATGCCCTTGTCGATGCCTTCCTTGAGGATCTTCGTGTTGGTCACGAACAGGTCGTCGCCGACGATCTGCACCTTCTTGCCCAGCTTGTCGGTGAGCAGCTTCCAGCCGTCCCAGTCGCCTTCCGCCATGCCGTCCTCGATGCTGATGATCGGGTACTTGTCGACCCAGGTCGCCATGATGTCGGTCCATTCGGCCGAAGTCAGCGTCAGGCCTTCGCCCTCGAGCACGTAGCTGCCGTCCTTGTAGAACTCGGAGGCCGCGCAATCGAGGCCGAGCGCGATCTGCTCGCCGGCGACAAAACCCGCCTTGTCGATCGCCTCCAGGATCATCTGGATCGCGGCCTCGTGGTTGGCGACGTTGGGTGCGAAGCCGCCTTCGTCGCCGACCGCCACGCTGATGCCCTTGTCGTGCAGGATCTTCTTGAGCGCGTGGAACACCTCGGCGCCGTAACGCAGCGCCTCGCGGAAGTTCGGCGCGCCGACCGGGATGATCATGAACTCCTGCAGGTCCAGGTTGTTGTTGGCATGCGCGCCGCCGTTGATGACGTTCATCATCGGCACCGGCATCTGCATGCCGCCCATGCCGCCGAAGTAGCGGTACAGCGGCAGGCCGGATTCCTCGGCCGCGGCGCGGGCCACGGCCATCGAGACCGCCAGCATGGCGTTGGCGCCCAGGCGGGACTTGTTGTCGGTGCCGTCCAGGTCGATCAGCGTCTTGTCCAGGAAGGCCTGCTCGGAGGCGTCCAGGCCCATCACGGCCTCGGAGATCTCGGTGTTGATGAACTCCACCGCCTTGAGCACGCCCTTGCCCAGGTAACGCGTCTTGTCGCCGTCGCGCAACTCGATGGCTTCGCGCGAGCCGGTCGACGCGCCGGACGGAACGGCGGCGCGACCCATGGTGCCGCTTTCGAGCAGCACGTCGCACTCGACGGTCGGGTTGTCGCGCGAGTCCAGGATCTCGCGACCGACGATATCAACAATAGCACTCATCTTTTTATTACCTCAGGATCAAGAAAACATTGAACAGGGACTTCAGCGGTTGAAATCCGCCTCGAGCAAGGGACTGCGCTTGACGACCTGGTCCAGCGCCAGCAGGGTTTCGAGCAAGGCGCGCATGTGCTTGAGCGGAACCGCGTTCGGACCGTCGCTCAGTGCGGCGGACGGGTCCGGATGGGTTTCCATGAACAGGCCGGCGATGCCGGCGCCCACCGCCGCACGCGCCAGCACGGGCACCATTTCGCGCTGGCCGCCACTGCTGCCACCCTGGCCGCCTGGCAGCTGCACCGAATGCGTCGCGTCGAACACCACCGGCGCACCGGTCTCGCGCATGATGGCCAGCGCGCGCATGTCGCTGACCAGGTTGTTGTAGCCGAAGCTGGCGCCGCGTTCGCAGGCCAGGAAGTTGTCCTCGACCAGGCCTTTCTCGCGCGCCGCCGCGCGTGCCTTGTCGATGACGTTCTTCATGTCGCCCGGCGCGAGGAACTGGCCCTTCTTGATGTTGACCGGCTTGCCCGACTGGGCGACGGCGCGGATGAAATCGGTCTGGCGGCACAGGAAGGCGGGCGTCTGCAACACGTCGACGACGGACGCCACGGCCTCGATCTGGCTGGCGTCGTGCACGTCGGTCAACACCGGCACCTGCAACTCGCGCCGCACCTTGGCCAGGATCTCCAGGCCGTGCTCCATGCCGGGGCCGCGGAAACTCGTGCCCGAGGTGCGGTTGGCCTTGTCGAAGCTGCTCTTGAAGATGAACGGGATGCCCAGCTCGCGCGTCATGTCGCGCAGCTGGCCGGCGACGTCCATCTGCAACTGCTCGGACTCGATGACACAGGGGCCGGCAATCAGGAAGATCGGATGCGCCAGGCCGGCGTCGAAGCCACACAGCTTCACGGGCGGCTCCCGGTTGCGGGACGCAGGTGGCGGGCCGTCATCATGCAACCGCCTTCAGGCTTCGGCGCTGACCCTGGTGGTCGAGCGAGGCCTTGATGAAGGCGTTGAACAAGGGGTGGCCGTTCCAGGGCGTGGACTTGAATTCGGGGTGGAACTGCACGCCCACGTACCAGGGGTGCACGTCGCGCGGCAGCTCGACGATCTCGGTCAGGTGTTCGCGCTGCGTCTTGGCCGAGATCACCAGGCCGGCCTCGCGCAGCGTGTCGAGGTAGTGCACGTTGGCCTCGTAGCGGTGACGGTGGCGCTCGGTGACGACGTCGCCGTAGATGTCGTGCGCCAGCGTGCCTTTTTCGACGTCGGAGCTTTGCGCACCCAGGCGCATCGTGCCGCCGAGGTCGGAGTTTTCGTCGCGGTTCTTGATCGAGCCGTCGGCATCCTGCCATTCGGTGATCAGCGCGATCACCGGGTGCGGGCTGCTGGGTTCGAACTCGGTGCTGTTGGCGTCCTTCAACCCGGCCACGTGGCGCGCGTATTCGATGGTGGCCACCTGCATGCCCAGGCAGATGCCCAGGTAGGGCACCTTGGACTCGCGCGCAAACTGCGCGGTCGCGATCTTGCCCTCGATGCCGCGCTTGCCGAAGCCGCCGGGCACCAGGATGCCGTCGAAGCGGGCGAGCTGGTTCACGGTGTCGGCGCTGATGGTCTCGGAGTCGATGTATTCGATGCGCACCTTGACATGGTTCTTCATGCCGGCATGGCGCAAGGCCTCGTTGAGCGACTTGTAGCTGTCGCTGAGGTCGACGTATTTGCCCACCATCGCGATGTTGACCTCGGCCTTGGGATGTTCGGTCTCGTACACGAGGTCGTCCCAGCGCTTGAGGTTGGCCGGCGGCGTGTTCAGCCGCAGCTTGTCGCAGATCAGGCCGTCCAGGCCCTGCTCGTGCAGCACGCGCGGCACCTTGTAGATGGTGTCGACGTCCCACATGGAGATCACACCCCAGGCCGGCACGTTGGAGAACAGCGAGATCTTGTCGCGCTCGTCGGGCGGAATGGGGCGGTCGGCGCGGCATACCAGGGCGTCGGCCTGGATGCCGATCTCGCGCAGCTGCTTGGCCGTGTGTTGCGTGGGTTTGGTCTTGAGCTCGCCCGCCGCGGCGATCCAGGGCACGTAGGTCAGGTGCACGAAGGCCGTGTTGTTGGGCCCGAGCTTGAGGCTGAGCTGGCGCACCGCCTCGAGAAAGGGCAGGGATTCGATGTCGCCGACCGTGCCGCCGATCTCGACGATGGCCACGTCGACCGCGTCCGGCTCGCCCACACGGGCGCCGCGCTTGACGAACTCCTGGATCTCGTTGGTCACGTGCGGGATGACCTGCACCGTCTTGCCCAGGTACAGGCCGCGGCGCTCCTTCTCGAGCACGCTCTTGTAGATCTGGCCGGTGGTGAAGTTGTT
>JBFIDI010000588.1:0-3418 GCA_041581405.1 Burkholderiaceae bacterium | reverse complement strand
AGTGGACTGGCACGATGAACCTGACCGAGCCGCAGGCCGGCTCCGACCTGGCGATGGTGCGCAGCCGCGCCGAGCCGCAGCCCGATGGCAGCTACAAGGTGTTCGGCACCAAGATCTTCATCACCTACGGTGAACACGACATGGCCGAGAACATCGTGCACCTGGTGCTGGCGCGCGTCAGCGGCGCGCCCGAAGGCGTCAAGGGCATCAGCCTGTTCGTCGTGCCCAAGTTCCTGGTCGGCAAGGACGGATCGCTGGGTGATCGCAACGATGTGCACTGCGTGAGCATCGAGCACAAGCTCGGCATCAAGGCATCGCCCACGGCGGTGCTGCAATACGGCGACCACGGCGGCGCGATCGGCTACCTGGTGGGGCAGGAGAACCGCGGCCTCGAATACATGTTCATCATGATGAACGCGGCGCGTTACGCGGTCGGCGTGCAGGGCATCGCGATCGCCGAGCGGGCCTACCAGAAGGCGGTGGCGTTTGCCCGCGAGCGGGTGCAGTCGCGGCCGGTCGATGGCTCGATCAAGGCCAGCGCGCCCATCATCCATCACCCCGACGTCAAGCGCATGCTGATGACCATGCGTGCGTATACCGAAGGTTGCCGCGCGATGGCGTCGGTGGCCGCGGCCGCCTACGACGCGGCGCACCACCATCCGGACGCCGACACGCGCAAGCAGAACCAGGCCTTCTACGAATACCTGGTGCCGCTGGTCAAGGGCTACAGCACCGAGATGAGCCTGGAGGTCACCAGCCTGGGTGTGCAGGTGCACGGCGGCATGGGTTTCATCGAGGAGACCGGCGCGGCCCAGTATTACCGCGACGCGCGCATCCTGCCGATCTACGAAGGCACGACCGCGATCCAGGCCAACGACCTGGTCGGGCGCAAGACCGCGCGCGACGGTGGCCAGACCGCGCTGGCGATCGCGGCGCGTGTCGAAGAAACCGAGCAGCAGTTGCTGGCCAGCGGCAGCGCCGACGCCAAGGCGGTCGCGGCCCGGCTGTCGGCCGCCCGCACGGCGTTCGCCGACGTGGTGCGTTTCATTGCCGAGCAGAGCAAGACCGCGCCGAACGCGGCGTTTGCCGGCAGCGTGCCCTACCTGATGCTCGCCGGCAACCTGATGGCCGGATGGCAACTGGGTCGGGCCCTGCTGGTGGCGCAGCAGCAGATCGCCGACGGCAAGGACGACACGTTCCTGCACGCCAAGATCACGACCGCGCGTTTCTACGCCGACCACCTGCTGACCAAGGCCCCCGGCCTGCGCGACAGCATCGTCGACGGCGCCGACAGCGTATACGCGTTGGCGCCCGACGCGTTCTGACGCCGGGCCCCCCACCGGACACCGATCGCCCGCGTCGCACCGCGGGCGTTGCCGGCGGCGCACCGCCGCCACGCCGCAACCCGCAAAGGAACCCATGTCGACCTTGCCACCCCCTCTCGACGCGCTGCCGCTGCCCATCATCGGCGCGCCGCTGTTCATCATCAGCAACCCCAAGCTGGTGGTGGCGCAATGTATTGCCGGCGTGGTCGGCTCCATGCCGGCGCTCAATGCCCGACCGGCCGCCCAACTCGAGGACTGGCTGGCCGAGATCACCGAGACGCTGGCCGCGCATGACCGCGCCCATCCGGAGCAGCCGGCGGCGCCGTTCGCGATCAACCAGATCGTGCACAAGAGCAACGACCGGCTCGAGCACGACATGGCCTTGTGCGTCAAGTACAAGGTGCCGGTCATCATCACCAGCCTGGGCGCGCGCGAGGACATCAATGCCGCCGCCCACGGTTACGGCGGCGTCGTGCTGCACGACGTCATCAACAACCGCTTCGCGCACAAGGCGGTCGAGAAAGGCGCCGACGGCCTGATCGCGGTCGCCGCCGGCGCCGGCGGACATGCCGGCGTCAAGAGTCCGTTCGCGCTGGTGCAGGAAATCCGCCAGTGGTTCGACGGCCCGCTGGCGCTGTCCGGCGCGATCGCCACCGGTGGCGCGGTGCTGGCCGCCCAGGCCATGGGCGCGGACTTCGGTTACATCGGTTCGGCCTTCATCGCGACCGAGGAGGCCCGTGCCTTCGACGCCTACAAGCAGGCCATCGTGGACGGCAACTCGGACGACATCGTCTACAGCAACCTGTTCACCGGCGTGCATGGCAACTACCTCGCACCCAGCATCCGGGCCGCGGGACTGGATCCGGACAACCTGCCGGTCAGCGACCCGAGCAGGATGAACTTCGGCGGCGACGCCAAGAAGGCCTGGAAGGACATCTGGGGCTGCGGCCAGGGTATCGGCGCGATCGACAAGCTGCAAAGTGCGGGCGACTACGTCGCACAGTTGCGTCGCGAATACCAGCAGGCGCGGGCCCGGCTGCTGGGCTCGGGCGCGATCGCCTGACGGGTCGGGAGCCCGGGCGGCCGTCCGCCTGTGTCGCGGCGGAGTGGCCGGAACCGGGCGGGGACGCGTCCTACCGCGCCAGTCGTTGACGCCCGAGGGTGCCGCCGCATATACTGGTTGCATGAACAGTATCTGCGGTTCGCTTCCATGCCATGCGGGTTCCAGGACCCTGGCCGGGCGAGGGCCGGCGCATGCCTGAGGTCCGTATTCCGCTGGCCTCGATCAAGGGCCGCGGTGCGGCCAGCAGCGTCGCCCACCGGTTCGCGGCGGATACACGCGCCGCCTTCGACGATGGCTGGGGAACCCTGGACGCACAGGAATCCCGCCCGGCCACGGGCCGCCTGCTCACCACGGTGACGCCCACGGCGGTGGGCAAGGCCATCAGCCGCAACCAGTCGCCCGACATCCACTTCGACTACGGCCTCAATCCATACCGTGGCTGCGAACACGGCTGCGTCTATTGTTATGCGCGTCCGACCCACAGCTACCTGAACCTCTCGCCCGGCCTGGACTTCGAGACCCGCATCTTCGCCAAGCAGGACATCGCCACGGCGCTGTCGCGCGAACTGCAGGCCGCGTCCTACGTGCCCAGCCAGATCGTCATCGGCTCGGCGACGGACGCCTACCAGCCGGCCGAGCGCCACTGGAAGATCACCCGCTCGGTGATCGAACTGCTGGCGCGGTGCGACCACCCACTGGCCATCGTCACCAAGGGCAGCGGCGTCGAGCGCGACATCGACCTGCTGGCGCCGATGGCGCGCCGCAACCTGGCCGCGGTCTACGTCACGATCACGACGCTCGACGGCTCACTCGCCCGCGCGCTCGAGCCCCGGGCGGCGGCGCCGCAGCGGCGGCTGCGCACCATCCGTGCGCTGGCCGACGCCGGCATTCCGGTCGGCGTCAGCGTCGCGCCGCAGATTCCGTTCATCAACGACGACATGGAGCAGGTGCTGGAGGCGGCGGCCCAGGCCGGCGCCAGTTGTGCCTTCACCACCGTGTTGCGCCTGCCCTGGGAGCTCAATGCGGTGTT
>JBFIDI010000587.1:0-3433 GCA_041581405.1 Burkholderiaceae bacterium | reverse complement strand
TACAACGGAACCATGAACAAACGACTCGCCCGGCTGGAGAAATTGATCTGGACCCTGATCTACGGCGGACTGCTGGCGGCGCTGGTGGGGTACTTCATGCAGCGTGATGGCGAGGTCGCGGGTCCGTGGCTGGTCGGTGGGGGATTCGGCGTGGCCGCGGTCGGCGCGATCCTGATCTACGTGCGCTCGCGGCTGCGCGAAGGGCCGGCGGCACCGGACGCCAAGACACCCGCTCGCCGGTCGCACTGACAACGAACAGGACACATGACGATGACACGAACCGTACAACAACTGCTCGACCTCAAGGGCAAGACCGCCCTGGTCACCGGCGGCTCGCGCGGCCTGGGGCTGCAGATGGCCCATGCGCTGGGCGAGGGCGGCGCACGCATCATGCTCAGCTCGCGCAAGGCGGACGACCTCGAACAGGCCTGCGCCCAGCTGCAGGCCGCCGGCATCGACGCGCGCTGGATCGCCGCCGACTGCGCCGACGAAGCCGATATCCGTCGCCTGGCGGGCGAGACGCTCGAGCGCATGGGCCCGGTCGACATCCTGGTCAACAACGCCGGGGCCGCCTGGGGCGCGCCGGCCCAGGACTATCCGGTGTCGGCCTGGGACAAGGTCATGAACCTCAATATCCGCGGCTATTTCATCCTGTGCCAGGAGATCGGCAAGCAATGCATGATCGAGCGCAGGAGCGGGCGCATCATCAACGTGGCATCGATCGCGGGTCTGGGTGGCAACCCGCCCGAGATGCAGACCATCGCCTACAACACCTCCAAGGGTGCCGTCATCAACTTCACGCGCGCGCTGGCCGCCGAGTGGGGCCGGTACGGCATCAACGTCAACGCCGTCTGTCCGGGTTTTTTCCCCAGCAAGATGACCGCGGGCACCTTGCGCGAACAAGGTGTCGACGCGATGGCCTCGCATGCGCCCTTGCGCCGGCTCGGCGACGACGAGGACCTCAAGGGCATCACGCTGCTGTATGCCTCCGACGCCGGCAAGCACATCACCGGCCAGTGGCTGGCGGTCGACGGCGGCGTATCGATCGTGACCGGTGGCTGACGACATCTCGCCGTTGCCTTTCGTCCCGCGGATTCCGTTCGTCGATCTGCTGGGGTTCGAGTTGCTGCGCTTCGATGGCGGAGCGTCCGAGCTGGGCTTCGACCCGCGGGCGGAGCACCTCAATAGCTTCGACGTCGTGCATGGCGGCGTGGTGCTGAGCCTGATGGACGTGACGATGGCCGTGGCGGCACGCAGCGTGCAGAAAGACATGGGCGTCGTCACGGTCGAACTCAAGACCAGCTTCATGCGATCGGCCCGCGGCCGCCTGACGGCGTGCGGGCTGCTGCTGCACCGCACGCGCTCGATCGCCTTCACCGAGGCCCGGGTGCTCGATGCGCAAGGCGATCTGTGCGCGCATGCCACCGGCACCTTCAAGTATCGGCCCCGCACGCGTGCCCCGTCCGGCCAGGGCGATGCGGGAGCCGGCATCCCTACCGACTGAGACCATCACCGCCACGATGCCGGCGGTGTCACCGATGGTCTTGCATCCGGGCTCCGGCCCGGTTCACAATTTACCCAGGAGTTTCCATGCCAACCAACCACCAGATCCTGCTCGACAACCGTCCCCAGGGCGAAGCCGTCGAGAGCAACTTCAAGATGGTCACCAGCGAGACGCCGGCCCTGCAGGACGGGCAGGTGCTGGTGCGCCATCATTTCCTGAGCCTGGACCCGTACATGCGCGGGCGCATGAACGACTCCAAGAGTTATACCCAGCCCCAGGCGCTGGGTGAGGTCATGGGAGGCGGGACCGCCGGCGAGGTCGTCGAATCGCGCTCCCCCAAATATGCCGTCGGCGACAATGTCGTCGGCATGGGCGGCTGGCAGGAATATTCGGTCGTGCAGGCCGACCAGCCCGGCGCGATGCGCAAGGTCGACACCACCCACGTGCCGCTGAGCCACTACCTCGGCGCCGTCGGCATGCCGGGCGTCACGGCCTGGTACGGCCTGACCCAGATCTGCGCGCCCAAGCAGGGCGAAACCGTGGTGTGCAGCGCTGCGACCGGTGCGGTGGGCAGCGCGGTGGCGGCCGTGGCCAAGGCGCGGGGTTGCCGCGTCGTCGGTATTGCCGGCGGGGCGGAAAAATGCCGTTACGCCACCGAGGAACTCGGTTACGACGCCTGCATCGACTACAAGCAGCACGACGACGTGGCGTCCCTGTCCAAGGCCGTGAAGGCGGCTTGCCCGGACGGTGTCGACGCCTATTTCGAGAACGTCGGCGGCATGGTGCTCAACGCGGTGCTGCCGCGCATGAACGCGTTCGGCCGCATTGCCCTGTGCGGCATGATTGCCGGCTACAACGGCGAACCGGTGCCGCTGGACTATCCGCAACTGCTGCTCACGAACCGCATCAGGCTGCAGGGTTTCATCGTCAGCGAACACATGGAGCATTGGCCGGCCGCGCTCAAGGAGCTGGGCGAACTCGTCGCCAGCGGCAAGCTGCGCCCGCGCGAGAGCGTTGCGCAAGGCATCGCGGCCGCGCCGCAGGCGTTCCTGGGACTGCTCAAGGGCCGCAACTTCGGCAAGCAACTGGTCAAGCTGGTGTAGCGTTCGCGCACGGGAGGCCGATCGAACAGGAGGTGGACCATGGACACACACGCGGTATTCAACCAACCCGATGTGCTGGCGGACTATCCGCTGTTCGATGCCAACCAGGCGATGCACGCGGCGCTGGCCTTCAATGCACCCGGGCTGGACACCACGCCGCTGCGCGAGCTCGGCGTGTTGCTCGGGCGTGCCGACATGCAGAGGCATGCGCGGCTGGCCAATGTCCACACGCCCGATCTGCGCAGCCATGACCGCAGCGGCCGTCGCATCGACCAGGTCGAGTTCCACCCGTCCTACCATGCGCTGATGTCCGCGGCCATGGCGGCCGGGTTGCACGGAACGCCGTGGTCCGCGCCGGCGGGCAGCCACGCCCACGTGCTGCGCGCCGCGGGTTTCATGTTGTTCACCGAACTCGAACCCTCGGTGTTGTGTCCGATCTCGATGACCTATGCGGTCACGCCGGCACTGCGCGGCAATGCGGCCATCCATGCCGATTGGCAGCAGGGCCTGTCGAGCCGCGTCTATGACCCGGCCCCCGTCTTGTGGCGCGACAAGGCCGGCCTGACCATGGGCATGGGCATGACCGAGAAGCAGGGCGGCTCGGACGTGCGCGCCAACACCACGCAAGCCCAGGCCGACGGGTCGGACGACTGGGGGGAGCGGTACCGGGTCACCGGCCACAAGTGGTTCATGTCGGCGCCGATGTGCGACGCCTTCCTGATCCTGGCCCAGACGCCGGCCGGCCTGTCCTGTTTGTTCCTGCCACGGGTGTTGCCGGACGGATCGGCGAATGCGATCCGCATCATGCGGCTCAAGGACAAGCTGG
>JBFIDI010000586.1:0-3437 GCA_041581405.1 Burkholderiaceae bacterium | reverse complement strand
CGGGTACCGGGTTTCGAGGCGGCGCGGGTCGGCAAGCCCTGGGCCGGGCACTACGACGTCAACACACTCGACCACAACCTGATCCTGGGCGCCCATCCGGACGTGGACAACCTGCTGTTCGCCAACGGCTTCAGCGGCCACGGCCTGCAGCAGTCGCCGGCGGTCGGCCGTGCCCTGGCCGAACTGGTGGTGGCGCGGCGCTTCGAGACACTGGACCTGTCGGCGTTCGGCTGGCAGCGGGTGCTGGACGGACGGCCGATGCGCGAGATCAACGTCGTGTGAATGTGGCCCCCACGGTCGCGCACGGCGTGTCGCTCCCTGCCCCCCGAGGGGGCCGTGTTCCCCTTGGGGCGGCCCGGCGGGGAACGTGGCGCCCACGGTCGCGCACGGCGTGTCGCTCCCTGTCCCCCGAGGGGGCCGTATTCCCCTTGGGGCGGCCCGGCGGGGAACGTGGCCCCCACGGTCGCGCACGGCGTGTCGCTCCCTGCCCCCCGAGGGGGCCGTGTTCCCCTTGGGGGCGGCCCGGCGGGGAACGTGGCGCCACGGTCGCGCACGGTGTGTCGCTTCAACCCTGCCAGACACCGTAGCCGGCTTTGCGCAGCGCGATGCCGAGTTCGACCTCCATGTCGCGCGCGGCCTCGTACGGCATGGGGTTGTACTTCGCGTACAGGCCGGGCAGCAGGCGCAGGCCGAAGCGCCGCACGTAGCTGTTGGACTGGATGCCGGCCTTGTGCTTGTCGAAACGCAGGTCCGGGTCCAGGCCGGTCATGCCGACATAGACGAAAGGTTTCCCCAGCTGGTAGTCGGGATTGGCTCGGCGAAAACGCGCGATGTTCCAGACCGCGTCGTCGAGTTGGACCACGTAGACATGGTGGTGCGGCCTGCGCGCCGCGCGTGGCCTCGGCGCCTTCGTGGTCGTGGTCATGGTCGACGGTGTTTCGGGCCGCGGGCGCCCGGCCGCCGCGCGGGGCGGGCCGGCGTCGCGCCGGGTCATGCGTCGACGGCTCCGTCGGCGGGCGGGGCCAGCCGCGCGAGCAGGCCCGCCAGCGCATGCACCACGGTGGCTGCGCGCACGGCGGCGCGGTCGCCGTCGAAACGCCGCATCTCGGTGTGCACGACACCATCGACGTTCCAGCCGAACCAGACCGTGCCCACCGGCTTGGCGGCCGTGCCGCCGGTCGGGCCGGCCACGCCGGTCACGGCCACGGCGGCCTGGACCGGTGCCCGCTGCAACGCACCGAGCACCATGGCCCGCGCGACCGATTCGCTGACCGCCCCGTCGCGGGTGATCAGGGCCGCGTCGACGCCGAGCAAGTCGGTCTTGGCCTGGTTCGAGTAGGTCACGAAACCGCGTTCGAACCAGTTGCTCGAACCGCTGAGATCGGTGCAGGCGCCGGCGATCAATCCGCCGGTGCAGCTCTCGGCGGTGGCCATCATCCAGCCGCGCGCCAGCAGCACATGGGACAGGTCGCGGCACAGGTCCGCCGGTTCGGTTCGTGGCATCGGTCGGTCTCCTCGGTTCACCACCAGCGCCAGGCCGCGATCACCAGCAGCGTGCAGAACGCCGCCACCAGGTCGTCGAGCATGATGCCCAGGCCGGCCTTGCGCCAGGCGGACGGGTCGGTCGCGGGATCCACGCCGTGGAACAGCCGGTCGGCCCAGCCCACCGGCCCCGGCTTGGCGGCGTCGAACACGCGAAACAATACGAAGGCGGCCAGCTGGCCCGGCAGGCCGGTCGGCATCACCAGCCACAACACCAGCCAGAACGCCGCGATTTCGTCCCAGACGATGCTGCCCGGATCGAGCACCCGCATGTCGCGCGCACACACGCTGCAGGCCCACCAGCCGAGCGGGAACGACAGCAGCACCGTCCAGCCCAGCTGCGACGGGGTCAGCCATTGCTGCAGCGCCAGGAACGCGATCCAGGCCCAGGCCGTGCCGACGGTGCCGGGCGCCCAGCGGCTCAGGCCCGAGCCCAGGCCCAGCGCAATCGCATGGGCCGGATGGGCCAGCAGGAAGGACACGCCGGGACGGGTGATGGGCGCCGCGCCATCCGCGGGGGACGGTGAATGCACGTCGAGATCAGGCATCGGGCCGATTATGGTGGACAGTGGCCACCCGCAAGCGGTCGCTGTCGATGGCAGGTATGCTCGCAGGTCGGTGTGCACGCGGCCAGCGGCGCTGCGAGCCGGTCCCGGATTCGTGCGTGGTGTCGTCCGTGCGGGCGGTCCGTCGTCATGGCGCAAGCGCACGGCGGGTATTCCGGCATCGGCCGGCGGTGTTCGATTCCCCCATAACCGGAGACAACAAGCATGTTCAGGCAGGTACTCATGACGACATTGCTGACGGCCGGCCTCGGCGCAACAGCGTCCGCGCTGGCACAGGACACCACCGCCGCCGCCATCAACCGCATCGACACGATCCGGTCCGACGCGCCGGCACTGGCCGCCTACGGCAAGCAGGCGATCGGGGTCAAGACCCTCAGGCTCACGCACGCCGGGCAACTCGACATCCTCAAGGCGAAGGCGGGCGAGCCGATCCCGACCTATGACCGGCCCTTGACGGTCGAAGTCTGGTACCCGGCCAAGGCCGGAGCGTCCAGGGCCGGCGACGGCGAATACCGCGGCGTGTTCGTGCGCGACGGCAAGATCGAGGTCACCTTGCGCGGCAAGGCGGTGCGCGACGCCGAACCCGATGCCGGCGCCGGACCCTACCCGCTGCTGATTGTCTCGCACGGCTACCCGGGCAACCGCTTCCTGCTCAGCCCGCTGGCCGAGAACCTGGCCAGCAAGGGTTATGTGGTCGCCTCGATCGACCATACCGACAGCACCTACAGCGACCAGGCGGCGTTTGGCAGCACCTTGCTGAACCGCCCGCTCGACCAGTTGTTCGTGCTCGGCGAGATGGCGCGGCTGAACACCAGCGACCCGTCGGGCACGCTCAAGGGCATGGTCAACGTGGACCAGACCGGCCTGATCGGTTATTCGATGGGCGGGTACGGCGTCGTCAACACCATCGGGGGCGGTTTCACCGCGGCCAGTGTCGGATTCCCGTGGGGCGCGCCGCAGGGTTCGCTGGCGGTGCGCCAGGCGGGCAATCCCGCCTACGTGGCATCGATGGACACACGCATCAAGGCCGCCATCGCAATTGCGCCCTGGGGCTGGAACCGCGGCTTCTGGGACGCGGGCGGGCTGGCCGGTATCCGCACGCCGGTGTTTTTCGTCGCGGGCAGCGTCGACGACGTGTCGGGTTATGCGCCCGGCGTGCGCAACATCTTCGAGTCCAGCGTCAACGCGCCGCGGTACCTGCTGACCTACGAGAACGCCAACCACAATGCCGGCGCGCCGATGCCGCCGCCGCTGGAAACCTGGAAGCCGGCGCCGAACCTCAAGTTCATCCCGACCGAGCACTATGTCGACGCGGTCTGGGACAACGTG
>JBFIDI010000585.1:0-3444 GCA_041581405.1 Burkholderiaceae bacterium | reverse complement strand
CGCGACCGCCGCCGAGCGCAGGCGCAGGGCGCGGCGTCGACGCGCGTCCTGTTGCGCGTCCGTCGGGGCGGCGGCATCGGCTCGGGTCCGCGGCGGCGACGCCGCGGCCGGCGCGCCGGCGTCGGCCGCACGCGGCTCGACCAGTGTCGCCGTCTGCTCACCGAGGAACACGACGCCGAGCTTGCGCAGGCGCCTGCGCGCCAGGTCGGCGTAGATGCCATCCGGGAACCGGTCCAGAAACCCCTGCAAATCCAGCGGATCGTCGGAGTCGCGGACATCCTTCCAGTACACGAGTTCGAGTTCCTGCGTGACCGTCGGCGCCGTGGAACTGCCGGACCCCGATGACGATGCGGATCGCCTGCGCCAGGGGCCGGAACCGGAGCCGGAGTCGGTGTCCAGCGGCATCGGGGCCGTGGACAGGTCCTGGACTTCGTCACAGGCCTGCACCAGCGCGTCGTGAAACGCCCGCGCGCCGGAAAACCGTTGCTCGGGTGCCTTGGCCAGCGCACGCTCGAGCACCCCGTCGATCGCCGCCGGCAGTGCCGGCTGCAACGAGGACGGCGCCGGCGGGTCGACGCCGACGATCTGCGCAATGATCGCGAACTCGTTGTCGCCGCGAAACGGCTGGCGCGCGGTCAGCAGCTGGTAGAGCACGATGCCGGCGGAAAACAGGTCGGCCCGCGCGTCGACCGGCTGGCCCTGGACCTGTTCCGGTGACATGTATTTGAGCGTACCCACCATCGCGCCGCGGGTGCGCGTTGCGTCGGCGCCGTCCTGGATCCGGGCCACGCCGAAGTCGGTCAGCTTGACCCGTCCATCGGCCTCGATCATCAGGTTGGCCGGTTTCACGTCGCGATGCACGACGTTCTGGGCGTGTGCATAAGCGAGTGCCGCCAGCAGGTCGCGCATGATGCGCAGGGTCTGCTCCAGCGTGAACGCCACGCCGCTGTCCAGGTGGTGCTTGAGGTCCTGCCCTTCGACGTATTCCATCACCAGGTAGGCGGTCTCGCCATCGCGACCCGAGTCGTAGACACTGACGATGTTCGGATGCTGCAGCCGGGCGGCCGAACGTGCTTCGGTACGGAAGCGCGCTTCGTAGTCGGCCACCCCGTCGGGCGAGAGGCCGTGCACCGCGATGGTCTTGATCGCGACCCTGCGCTCCAGGTTGGGGTCGCGCGCCTCGTAGACCGTGCCCATCGCGCCCTTGCCCAGCACGCGCACGATGTCGTATCGACCCAGCTTGCTCAGCGGAACCATCGGCAACCACAACTGCTCATGGCGACGATTCTCACCGATATCGCGCCGGCGCCGCTTTTTGGGCCTGCCTCCCGTCGGGTCTCCGCCGGCACCGGCGACACGACACGCGCACAATGGACCCGATGACAGCCTCCGAGCCGACCCCTGCACCGCCAGGCACGCCCGCATGCGTGATGGCGAGCCTGCGCCAGGGGTATCGCGCACTGGTGCTCGGGTCCACCGGCAGCCTGGGCCGCGCCTGCATGCAGGCCTTGCGCGCCGATCCGCGTTGCGCCGTTGTCACCGGCCTGTCGCGCGGCACCGAGCCGTCCATCGCCCTGGAGGACGAGGACAGCCTGCGACGCGCGGCCGACACCCTTGCACCGGCGGGCGCGCTGCACCTGGTGCTGGACGCGACGGGCGCGCTGACGATCGACGGCCGGGGCCCCGAAAAGCGGCTCGACGAACTCGAAGGGCCGGCGCTGCTGCGCGCCATGCAGGTCAATGCCATCGGTCCGGCACTGGCCATGAAACACGTCGTGCCGCTGCTGGCCACCGGCGAACGCGTGATCTGGGCCAAGTTGTCGGCGCGTGTCGGCAGCATCGAAGACAACCGCAGGGGCGGCTGGTACGGCTACCGGGCATCGAAGGCGGCGCTCAACATGGTGCTGCAGACCGCCGCGATCGAGATCGCCCGCAGGCGTCCGCTGGCCATCGTCGCGGCACTGCAGCCGGGCACGGTGCGTTCGGCGCTGAGCCGGCCATTCGTCGGAGACGATGCGCTGGATCCGCTGGCATCGGCATGCGGCATGTTGCACGCCCTCGATACGCTCGACGCCACCGGCCGGGCGCAGTTCGTCGACTACCGGGGCGGCACCATTGCGTGGTGATGCCGGGGCGGCGCCGGATCACGTCCGCACGGCAGGTTACGGCTGCACACCGGGAAAAGACCCGACGCAAGCGCCTCGCAGGCGACTGCCAGAAAATCGAAAGCAGACATGACTGAACTGCCTCATGCCACCGTTGCACCGTGGGCCACCCGCCTCGGATATGCCGGCCTGTTGCCCTTTGTGGCGCTTGCCGCATGGACCGTGCTGGCGGCCCGGGCGCAGCGCGACTTCCCCGCACAAGCCCTGCTTGCCTATGGCGCAACCATCGCCAGTTTCCTGGGCGCCATCCACTGGGGACTGGCCATGCGATCGCCTGCGGGCGAGGCCGTGGCGCGCGACTACCTCTGGGGCGTGGTCCCCAGTCTGGTCGCCTGGGCTGCATTGCTGGCGGGCGCGGCAACCGGCCTGGCGATCCTGGTCTTATTGCTCTGGACCTGTTATGGCGTGGACCGCAGTCGTTATCCCGCCTGGGGACAACAACACTGGTTGCCGATGCGACTGCGCCTGACGCTGGTCGCCAGCCTGAGTTGCCTGGTGGCGGCCGCAAGCATCGGGTTTGCATGAACCCGATCCAGCTCCATACCGACTACGCGTTGCGCTGCGTCGTCGACAGCAATGACCTGCCGTGGCTGGACTCGCCCGCGGCGCAGGTGCGCCGGCGCATGCTCGAGCGCGACGGCGGCGAGGTCGCACGCGCGACCTCGATCGTGCGTTACGAACCGGGCGCCCGTTTCGCTGCGCATACCCACGCGCTGGGGGAGGAAATCCTGGTGCTCGACGGCGGCTTCGGTGATGCGCACGGCGAGTACGGAGCTGGCAGCTATGTCCGCAACCCGCCGGGCTCGGATCACGCGCCATTCTCCGGCCAAGGCTGCACCATGTTCGTCAAGCTGCGCCAACTCGACCCGCGCGAGACGCAACGCGTTGTCATCGACACCCGTCATGCTGCCTCCTGGTCGCCGGGCCGCGTGCCCGGCCTGAGCGTCCTTCCACTGGCCGGCTTCGGCACCGAACACACGGCGCTGGTTCGCTGGGCGCCGGGCACCGTCTTCCAGCCGCACCGCCACGATGGCGGCGAAGAGATCCTGGTGCTCGAAGGCGTCTTTTCGGACGAACACGGCAACTACCCGGCGGGAACCTGGATTCGCAGCCCGCACCTGAGCCAACACCAGCCGTTCAGCCGCGACGGTTGCCTGATCTGGGTGAAGACCGGGCACCTGCCCGCCGAATGAACAATCGAGGCATGGCAGCCACCTGGCATGGTGGACCGTGCCACCCGGAAACAAAAAAAGGAACCGACGGGCGTCGGTTCCTTTTG
>JBFIDI010000584.1:0-3463 GCA_041581405.1 Burkholderiaceae bacterium | reverse complement strand
CGGCTGTGCGCCACGCTGGGCGGCCGCACGCTGGTGCTGACCACCACTTTGCGCGCGCTGCGCGCGATCAGCGAGGACCTGCAGCGCCGTTTCGAAGCGTCACCGGACATCCAGGTGCTGGTGCAGGGCCAGGGACCGAAACGCGAACTGATGGACCGGCTGCGCAATGCGCCGGGCGAAGGCGGCCCGGGCTGCGTGCTGGTCGCGTCGGCGTCGTTCTGGGAAGGCATCGACGTGCCGGGCGACGCATTGCAGCTGGTGGTGATCGACAAGTTGCCGTTCCCGCCGCCGAACGACCCGCTGGTCGAGGCGCGGGCCGGGCGACTGGAAGCGGCCGGGCGCAGCCCGTTCAACGACTATTTCATTCCCGAGGCGGCGGTGGCGCTCAAGCAAGGCGCCGGGCGGCTGGTGCGGCGCGAGACCGATCGGGGCGTGCTGGTGGTGTGCGACACCCGGCTCACCAGCATGGGGTACGGACGCCGCCTGCTGGCGGCGTTGCCGCCGATGCGCAGGATCGGCGAGGAAGCGGAACTGCTGGAACTGCTGCAGGACCTTACCAGAACTTCCACCACGGTTCGTCTTCCCGCCGGAAGCCCTGGGTGAGGAACTTGCTGTTCGGATAGTTCGCCATCAGCACGCGCCGTGAGTCCTCGTGCAACTGCTCCATGCCGAGTTTCTGGTAGCCCATCACCATGATGTACAGCGCCTCCTCCAATGCCGGCACGTCGCGGTAATCCGTGATCGCCGACTGGGCCCGGTTGACCGCCGCCAGGTAGGCGCCGCGCTGGTAGTAATACCGCGCCACGTGCACCTCGTACTGGGCCAGCGAATTGACGATGTAGGTCATGCGCATGCGCGCATCGGGCGTGTATTTCGACTCGGGGAACCGCGTCGTCAATTCCTTGAAGGCCTCGAACGACTCCTTGGCAGCCTTCTGGTCCCGCTCCGACAGGTCCTGGCGCGTCAGGAACGACAACATGCCCAGGTCGTCGTTGAAGTTCACCACCCCCTTGAGGTACAGCGCATAGTCGATCGCCGGGCTGGCCGGATGCAGCTTCATGAAACGCTCGATCGTCGACAACGCCTGGGCCGGCTCCGCCGCACGGTAATGGGCATAAGCCTTGTCGAGTTGCGCCTGTTGGGCCAGCGGCGTGCCGGCGGCACGGCCTTCGAGTTTTTCCAGCAGCAGCGTCGCCTTGTCGTAGGCGCCGGAATTCATCTCGTCCTTGGCCTCGGCGTACAGCCGGTTCGGACTCCAGTTGGCCGTCTTGTCATCCGACGGTGTCGAGCAGCCGGCCAGCCACATTGCCGCGCCGGCCCATAACGCGATGCGGACCGTTGATAATTTGACTCGCAGCATGGGGAGAACCTTGGTTACAAACAGCCGGTCGATTATATCGGGCACACCACCGCAGGCGGATCCGGACGATCCCCCCGACACCGACACCGACACCGACAGCGACACCGAGCACGAGTTGCGCCGATGGCAGGTCGATGCGCAGCACCATCACGAACGGCTGGACAAGGTGCTGGCCGCCAGCATCGCCGGATTTTCGCGCAGCTACCTGAGCCAGCTGGTGGAGCAGGGGGCGGTGCTGCGCAACGGGCAGGTGCTGCGCAAGCCGTCGGCGCGGCTGCACGCGGGCGACACGCTGGAAGTGACGCTGCGCCCGACGCCGCAAAGCCAGGCCTTCACGCCCGAGGCGATGGCGCTGGACATCGTGTTCGAAGACCCCCATCTGCTGGTGATCCACAAGCCGGCCGGCCTGGTCGTGCATCCGGCGCCCGGCAACTGGAGCGGCACCTTGCTCAACGGCCTGCTGGCCTGGGACCCGCGCCAGGGCGAACTGCCACGTGCCGGCATCGTGCACCGGCTCGACAAGGACACCAGCGGCCTGATGCTGGTGGCGCGCAGCCGCACCGCCATGGACGCGCTGGTGCGCATGATTGCGCGGCGCGACGTGCAACGCCAGTACCTGGCGCTGGCCCATCGGCACTGGAGCGGTGGCTCGCCGCGCGATGTCTGCGGCGCGATCGGCCGCGATCCGGCCAACCGGCTGCGCATGGCGGTGCTCGCCGCGGGCAGCACGGGCGCCAAGGAGGCGCGCACGACGGTGGAACTGCTGGACAACGCCGATGCGGCATGCCTGGTGCAATGCAGCCTGCATACCGGGCGAACGCACCAGATTCGCGTGCACATGGCCTCGATCGGGCATCCGCTGGTCGGCGATACCGTCTATGGTGGCGCGCCGGGCTCGGCCATCGGCCGCCAGGCGCTGCACGCGTGGCGGCTGGCGCTGGCGCATCCGGTGCTGGGCCAGCCGCTGGCATTCGAAGTGCCATTGCCGGTCGATATGCGCGACGCGCTGGCGCTGTGGGGCCTGCGCTACAATCGGGCCAGATAGCGCGCCAGACCCGGTCGACACGTGTTGCCCGCTGTCCCTCGCACCGCAGACGTTCGATCTGCCTGCTGCGTCCCCTTTTGACTGGCACCGATGCGCACCGTGAAGGTGCCAATTCCGGAATCCCTCGACCATGAATACCGCTCAGGCAAAGCGTGTACTGGAAACAGCCCTGATCTGTGCGCAACAACCGCTGCAGATCCGGGAGATGCGCGCATTGTTCGACGACGCGGTCGGCACGGAGACCCTCAAGCAACTGCTGGCCGACCTCAGGCTCGACTGGACGCAGCGCGGTGTCGAGCTGGTCCAGGTGGCCTCGGGCTGGCGCTTCCAGAGCCGGCCGGAGATGCGCGAATTCCTCGACCGGCTGCATCCGGAAAAGCCGCCGCGGTACACCCGCGCCACGCTCGAGACGCTGGCCATCATTGCCTACCGCCAGCCGGTGACACGCGGCGACATGGAAGACATCCGCGGCGTCACGATCAGTTCGCAGATCATCAAGCAGCTCGAGGACCGTGGCTGGATCGAGGTCATCGGCCATCGCGAAGCAGCCGGCCGGCCGGCCCTGTTCGCCACGACGCGCCAGTTCCTCGACGACTTGGGCCTGGCCTCGCTGGACCAGTTGCCCTTGCTCGACAAGGACGCGGCCGCCGCTGACATGTTCGAGTCGCTGGCACCTGATGCCCCGGATGCGCAGCCGTCGGATCCGGTCGCCGATGCGGGTGCCGACGACGGCACGACACCGCCGGCCGACGCAGGCGCGGACGATGGTGCGAACCCGCCCGCCGATGCGAGCGCGAACGATGCCGCGCCGTCGCCGGCCGATGCGGACGCGGGAACGGCTGCGCCCGCGCCCGACGCGGGGCTGCCCGAGACGCCCGTGCCGGCGCCGGTCATGCCCGACGCGCCGCCTTCCGATGCCCAGCCGCCGGGGCCGGCGGATCGGAAGGGGCCGCGCACCGGCGCTGCCCAACCCTCCCACACCGACAAAGCCCAGCCCGCAACCGCGGCTGCAACGACCAAGAGCGGGCCCACGCCCGAGCCGGAGACCTCAATGGTGG
>JBFIDI010000583.1:0-3468 GCA_041581405.1 Burkholderiaceae bacterium | reverse complement strand
GGGTGGCCTGGAGTATGAAACGGCTTATGCGCTGGGCGCGGCTGTGGGTGTCGACGACATGGACGCGGCCACCTTCGCCGGATTTATCTGCAACGAATACGGCATGGACCCGATCTCGCTGGGGGGCTCGATTGCCGCGGCGATGGAATTGTTCGAACTCGGCGTCATCACCGAGCAGCAGACCGGCGGCATCTCGCTGAAGTTCGGTGATGCCAGGGCCATGTGCCAGCTGGCCGAGCTGGCCGGCAAGGGCGAAGGTT
This sequence comes from Burkholderiaceae bacterium, assembly GCA_041581405.1. Classification (GTDB taxonomy): domain Bacteria; phylum Pseudomonadota; class Gammaproteobacteria; order Burkholderiales; family Burkholderiaceae_C; genus CAISIP01. The sequence continues at coordinate 3,208 of JBFIDI010000583.1, read as the reverse complement.
TCGGGCGCGACATCGCGCTGGGATCGAAACTGCTGTGCGAGAAATACGGCCGCCCCGAACTGTCGATGGCGGTCAAGGGCCAGGAATTCGCCGCCTACGACGGCCGCGGCATGCAGGGCATGGGCCTGGCCTATGCGACCAGCAACCGCGGTGCCTGCCACCTGCGCGCCAACCCCTACAGCCACGACTTCGGCACGACCGAGATCGCCGGCAAGGCCAAGGTGGTCAAGGAGTCGCAGGACTTCATCGCGGCCATCGATTCGACCGGCCTGTGTTCGTTCACCAGCCACTCCGGCGTGACGAACGAACTGTATGCCAGCCAGGTCGACGCGGCCGTCGGTGGCGGCTGGACGGTCGAGCGCATGCGCGAGACCGGCGAGCGCATCTGGAACCTGGAGCGCCAGTTCAACCTGGCCGCCGGCCTGACGAAGCGGGACGACACCTTGCCGCCGCGCCTGCTCAACGAGCCGGCGCCCAGCGGCACGGCCAAGGGCCTGGTGGCTCGGATTCCCGAGATGCTGCCGGAATATTACGCGTTGCGCGGCTGGACGGCGGACGGTGTGCCGACATCCGAGACGCTGGCGCGGCTGGGCCTGGCACGGGAAGCGGCGCACGCGGGCTGAGCGTTCGCGGCCCCGCCACCGACCGGCGGCTGCGGCAGTGGCCGGTCAGAGATAGACCTTCTGCAACAGCTGCAGCAGGGTCTTGTGTTGCGCCGGCGTGAGTCCGAGCGACTTCGCGTCCTCGACCTCCAGCGCCGCCTGTTCCGCCTGCTGCATCAATACGCGCCCCTCGGGCGTCGGGTGCAGGCCGACCGCGCGCCCGTCGTGCGGATGGGGCAAACGCATCAGCAGGCCGCGGGATTCCAGCGCCTGGATCAGGCCGACCAGGTTGGGCGGCAGCAGGTTGAGCGCGGCGCACAACTGGCGCGAGGTGACGCCGGGATTGTGGTGGATCACCGACATCACCGAAAACTCCACCGGGCGCAGCCCGAACGCCTCCATGCGGACCAGGAAGCGCTCGATGATGGCCAGTGCGGCGCGGCGCGCGTTGTAGCCGAGCAGCGATTGCAGGAAGCGGGTGTCGACCTGGTCGACCGCGCTCAGGTCCGGCAGGTCCTTGTCGGCGGCGCGGCGCACGGAGCCGGCAACCGGGCGGGCAGTGCGACTGGTGCGTGGCATGGGCCGGATTATCCCGTCACCGCTTCGCATTGCCGCCGGATGATGCCCGCGCGCATCTCGAATTCGGGCAACACCCATTGGCGCAACGCCAGGGCCGGCGCATGCCAGCGCGCTTGGGCATCGGGCGTCGACGCGTCCAGCCCGGCGTCGATGCGGTGCCAGGCCCAGTCCAGCAGCACCAGGGCGCAGGCGCGCAGGTAATCATCGGCAACCCGGTACGGCAACGCTTCGTCGCCGGGCGCGGCCTGCACGATGCGGGCCGTCAGGTCGCGCAGGGTGTCCAGGCGTGTGCGGGCCTGCACCTGCGTGTCGATCGCGTCCGGCACATCGGCCTGCAGGCTGTCGAGCAGTGCGAGCATGTCCTGTCCGCCGTCGACCAGCACCTTGCGCACCAGCAGGTCGATGGCCTGGATCTCGTTCGTGCCTTCGTAGATCATCGCCACGCGCGCGTCGCGCACGATCTGCTCGATGCCCCATTCGCGCACATAACCGTGGCCACCGAAGACCTGCAGGCAGTCGCTGCCGCCATGGAAGGCCTGGTGCGTGAACACCGCCTTCATGATCGGCGTCACGAGCGCGCACCAGCGCCGGGCCTGCGTCCTGGCCTGGTCGTCCCCATGCGTGATCCGGTCGAGTTCGATCGCCGTGTGGTAGGCCAGCACGCGGCCGGCGTCGACCCAGGCGCGCTGGCTGTCCAGGATGCGCCGGATCGCGGGGTGTTCGGCAATCGGATCGGGCGCCGCCGCGCCTTTGCCGCTGCCGGGCGCGCGCATCTGCCGGCGTTCGCATGCATACGCATCGGCCTTCTGCCAGGCCGCGTCCAGCAGGCCGATGCCTTGCAGCGCCACATGCAGCCGGGCGGCATTCATCATCACGAACATCGCGGCCAGGCCCTTGCCCGGCGCGCCGACCAGGCTGGCGGCGGCCGCGTCGAATCGCAGCACGCAGGTCGGGCTGCCGTGCAGGCCCATTTTTTCCTCGATGCGTTCGCACACCACGGCGCTGCGCGTGCCGTCTGCCTCGAACTTGGGCACCAGGAACAACGACAGTCCCTTGGGGCCGGGTGGTGCGTCGGGCAGCCGGGCCAGCACCAGGTGCACGATGTTGTCGCTGAGGTCGTGTTCGCCGCCGGAGATGAAGATCTTGGTGCCCGACAACGCGTAGCGGCCGTCGGCCATGGGCACGGCGCGGGTGCGCACCAGTCCCAGGTCGGAGCCGGCGTGGGCCTCGGTCAGGCACATCGTGGCCAGCCACTCGCCGGTGGCCAGCTTCTCGAGGTAACGCTCCTTGAGCGCGCCGCTGCCGTGGTGGCGGATGCATTCGTATGCGCCGTGCAGCAGTCCCGGGGCCATGGTCCAGCCATGGTTGGCGCCCGAGAGCATCTCGTACAGCATGGCCTCGAGCACGGCGGGCAGGCCCTGGCCGCCATGTTCCGGGCTGGCCGACAATGCCGGCCAGCCGGCCCGCCAGAACGCCTGGTAGGCCTGGCGGAACCCCGGTGGCGTCGTGACCGCGCCGTCGCTCCACGAGGCGCCGATCTCGTCGCCGTCACGGCTCAGCGGCGCAACGACCTCGGCCACGAACTTGCCGGCCTCGCCGAGCACCTGTTGCATCAAGGCCGCATCGACCTCGGCATGCGGAGGCAGCGCCTGCAGCCGCGCGGGGCCGTCGAGCACACGCGACAACACGAGGAACATGTCGTCCGTGCGGGGTTGGTAGCTGTTCATGGTGTGATTTCCACTGTCGAGGGCCGGCTCGGCCCGGGGAACGGCCGCACGTGTCGGCAGCCGTTCGATCCCGGGTCAGCTGCACAAGGCCCGGATGTCCTCGGGCACGGCAATCGCCTTGATGCGGTCGGGATCGTCCGGGTGCCGGATGCAGAAAGCGCGTGTCTCCTCGCCTTCGCAGAGCACGGTGTCGCCGCGTTGCACGAGATGCCGGTGCATGAAGACCTTGTCGCGCCACTCGTGCACGCTGGTGTGGATCTGCAGCCGCTCGCCATAGGTGGCCGGGCGCATGAAGCGGGT
>JBFIDI010000582.1:0-3473 GCA_041581405.1 Burkholderiaceae bacterium | reverse complement strand
CATGCGTCGACGGCGCTCGCCGAGCCGGGGCTGGTGCGCCACAAGGGTGGCAACGGCCTGATCGTCGGCGAGCCCGGCGGCGGTCGCTCCGATCGGGCAAAACGCGTGGTGGACCTGCTCGCACGGGGCGGATTCGACGTGACCTACTCCGACAACGTGCGCCAGGCCATCTGGTACAAGTTGTGGGGCAACCTGACGATGAATCCGGTCAGCGCGCTGACCGGCGCCACCACCGATCGTATCCTGGGCGACCCGCTGGTGCGCGACTTCTGTTCCCAGGCCATGGTCGAGGCGCAGGTCATCGGCGCACGGCTGGGCTGCCCCATCGACGAAACACCGAACACGCGACATGGCGTGACGGCCAAGATGGGCCCGTTCAAGACCTCGATGCTGCAGGATGCGGAAGCCGGCCGGCCGCTGGAGCTCGACGGCATCGTGACGGTCGTGCACGAGATCGGCGGCCGTCTCGGTGTGCCGACGCCGACCATCGCGGCCCTGCTGGGGCTGACACGCCTGATGGCGCGTGGCCGTGGCCTGTACCCGGATGCGACGGCCTGAACGGTGGTGGGCGTGAACCCGTTCAGCTACCGGATTGCGCCCGAGGTCTTCGAGGCCCATCCCGGTTATTGCCGCGGTGTCGTCGTGTTCGACCAGCTCGACAACCGCGGCGACGGCGCGGCGCTGCTGCCGCAGTTGCGCGATGCCGAGCAGCAGGTGCGCGACGCGGTCACCGGCAACGTCGCCGAACATCCGCGCATCGCCGCGTGGCGGGAGGCCTACCGCCGCTTCGGTGCCAAGCCGTCCGAACACCGCAGCTCGATCGAGGCCATGGTCCGGCGCGTCGTGCAGCCGGGCGAGATTCCGTCCATCAACCCGCTGGTGAACATCGGCAACATCGTGTCGTTGCGCCATCGGTTGCCGGCAGGCGTGCATCCGCTGGGCCCGGGACACGAAACGCTGGAGCTGCGCGCGGCGTTGCCGCCCGATGTGTTCACGCCGGCCGACGGCAAACCGGCGGAATCACCACTGGCCGGCGAGATCGTGTTCGTTGCCGGTCACGAGGTGTTGACCCGGCGCTGGACCTGGCGCCAGGCGCGGGGCACGCAGACGCTGGCCGATACGACACGGGTGTTCTTCAATATCGACGGCCTGCCGCCGTGTTCCGAGGAGGACGTGATGGCCGCGATGCGGGACGTGACGGCATTGGTGCAAGCCCATTGCGGCGGCATCATCGTGTGCTCGGGTGTGTTGAGCGCAGCACGGCCGCAACTGTGACCCGCTTGCGGCGTCCGGGGCTGCATCGAGCCTGCTCCCGACTAGGGTGGCGTGAACAGCCAAGGCTCGGCTGCGCGTCGCGAGGCCTCGTAGGCACGGATTCGATCGGACTGCTGCAGCGTCAGCGCGATGTCGTCGAGTCCCTGCAGCAGGCGGCTCTTGCGCTGTGGATCGACATCGAAGCGCAAGACGTCGCCGCCGGGAAGACTGAGGGTCTGCTGCGCGAGGTCGACCGTCAGGCGGTAACCCGGTTCGGTCTCGACCGCCGTGAACAGGGCCGATACGGCATCCGCGGGCAACACGATCGGCAACATGCCGTTCTTGAAGCAGTTGCCGTAGAAGATGTCGGCGAACGACGGCGCGATCAGGCAACGGATACCCCAGTCGTGCAGCGCCCAGACGGCGTGTTCGCGACTGGAGCCGCAGCCGAAGTTCTCGCGCGTGAGCAAAACCTGCGCGCCCCGGTAGCGCGGCTGGTTCAACGCGAATCCGGTGTTCAGCGGCCGAAGCGTGTGGTCCTGCCCGGGTTCGCCGCGGTCGGTGTAGCGCCATTCGTCGAACAGGTTCGGGCCGAATCCGGTACGCTGGATCGACTTCATGAATTGCTTGGGGATGATGGCGTCGGTGTCGACGTTGCTGCGGTCGAGCGGCAGCACCAGTGCGTCGAGTGTCGTGAATGGTGTCATCGCATGGCTCCTTCGGACAGGTCGACGAAATGCCCGACCACGGCAGCCGCCGCGGCCATGGCCGGACTTACGAGGTGGCTGCGCCCGCCGGCGCCCTGGCGGCCTTCGAAGTTGCGGTTCGACGTCGATGCACACCGTTCGCCCGGCGCGAGCCGGTCTTCGTTCATGCCCAGGCACATCGAACATCCGGGTTCGCGCCATTCGAAGCCGGCGTCACGAAATATCGTGTCCAGGCCTTCGGCTTCGGCCTGTGCCTTGACCAGGCCCGAGCCGGGAACCGCCAGCGCCAGCCGGATGCTGGATGCAACACGTTTGCCGCGCAGCACCGTTGCCGCGGCCCGCAGGTCCTCGATACGCGCATTGGTGCACGAACCGATGAACACCTTGTCCGGGCGGATGTCGGTGATCGCCGTGCCGGGAGCGAGGTCCATGTAGACCAGCGCGCGTTCCATGCCCGCGCGCTTGACGGGGTCGGCTTCGTCGGCCGGGTCCGGCACCCGTTCTCCGACGGCAACCACCATCTCGGGCGACGTGCCCCAGCTGACCATCGGGCGCAGGCCGCTGGCGTCGATCTCGATCACCCGTGCAAACGGCGCGTCGTCGTCGCTGCTCAAGCTGCGCCAATAGGCGACGGCTGCATCCCACTGGGCACCGGCCGGCGACCGGGGCCTCCCGCGCAGGTAGTCGATGGTCTTGTCGTCGACGCCGACCAGCCCGACCCGCGCGCCGGCTTCGATCGCCATGTTGCACAAGGTCATGCGGCCTTCCATCGACAAGGCGCGGATGGTGCTGCCGCCGAACTCGATCGCATAACCGGTGCCGCCGGCCGTTCCCAGGCGCGCAATGATGGCCAGGATCAGGTCCTTGGCGGTGACGCCGAAGGGCAGGTCGCCGTCGACCCGTACCAGCATCGGGCGCATCTTCTCGACCGACAGGCATTGCGTGGCCAGCACGTGTTCGACCTCGGAGGTGCCGACGCCGAAGGCCAGCGCCGCGAACGCGCCATGGGTGCTGGTGTGCGAGTCGCCAGCGACCACGGTCATGCCGGGCAAGGTGGCACCTTGTTCCGGGCCGATCACGTGGATGATGCCCTGGCGGTGGTCGTTCAGCCCGAAATGCGTGATGCCGAACTCGTTGCAGTTCCTGTCGAGCTGCGCGACCTGCACACGTGCCAGCGGGTCGGCGATGCCTTTGGATCGCGCTGTGGTCGGCACGTTGTGGTCGGCGGTGGCCAACGCGGTCTCGCGCCGCCAGGGTTGCCGGCCGGCCAGGCGCAGGCCTTCGAAGGCCTGCGGGCTGGTGACCTCGTACACCAACTGGCGGTCGACGTAGAGCAGCGACGCGCCGCCCGGGTCTTCATGCACCACATGGCGTTGCCACAACTTGTCGAACAGAGTCTGCGGACCGTCTTTCACTTCAGGCTCCGCGCGCGAGCGCGCGTTCGCGGATGGCGTCGAAATCCGCCGGCGGCGTGTGCAGGTCGAGCCGGCGGCCGGCCTTGACGATCTGGCT
>JBFIDI010000581.1:0-3475 GCA_041581405.1 Burkholderiaceae bacterium | reverse complement strand
TCGATGGCCCGCGCGATGCCGCGCGTGCGCACCTCGGCCAGCGTGGCCTCGACCGCCTGCGGCGTCAACGGCACGTCGCTGCGCGACTCCTGGCGCGCCAGCGCCAGCTCCTGCGCCAGCAACGGGGCGATCGCCTGGGCCGGCGCATGCGCGGCGAAACAACGTCCGGTGGCCGAGCTGAGCAGCGGCATCACGTCGCCCAGGCGCAGGTTGACCTTGGCCGCGCGTGGCGACTCCTGCCAATGCACGATGGTCGGGCCGCGATTGCCCCAGACCGCCAGCGCCAGCGTGTGGCCGACTTCGACCTGCAAGCGGCCGAGGCGTTCGCGCGCCAGCTTGACCGCGTCGATGCGCGACAGGCAGGCCAGGCCCAGCTTCAGCGCGGCCGGGCCGAGGTCGTACCGAGTCGTCTGCGGGTCCTGCTGGACCAGGCCCAGGCGCTGGAAGCTGACCAGGTAGCGGTGCGCCTTGGCCGCGCTCATGCCGGCCGCGGCGGCCAGGTCGCGCAGCATCAGCGGCCCGTCGGCACGCGACAAGGCGTCGAGCAATGCGAAGCCGACCTCGACCGACTGGATGCCGGCGCGCTCCTTGGGCATAATCTGCAACTCTGGTGATTTCGTTTAGTTAAACGAGTTTAACAATGCGGAATTGCCCCGGATGAGCCGCCGGATATCCCGCCGGTCACCGGAACTACTCCGGATCTTCATGAAACTTGCAAGCTACAAGGATGGCTCGCGCGACGGCCAGTTGGTGGTGGTCGCGCGCGACCTGGGCTCCGCGCATTATGCGACCGGCATCGCCGATCGGCTGCAGCAGGTGCTGGACGACTGGAACTTCCTGTCCCCCCAACTGCAGGACCTGTACGACGCGTTGAACCAGGGCAAGGCACGGCACGCGTTTGCGTTCGATCCGCGCCAGTGCATGGCGCCGCTGCCGCGTGCCTACCAATGGGCCGACGGTTCGGCCTACCTGAACCATGTGGAACTGGTGCGCGCCGCGCGCGACGCCAAGGTGCCGGAATCGTTCTACCAGGATCCGCTGATGTACCAGGGCGGCAGCGACGATTTCCTCGGTCCCTGCGACCCCATCGTCTGTCCGTCGGAGGACTTCGGCATCGATTTCGAGGCCGAGATCGCCGTCGTCACCGGCGACGTGCCGATGGGCGCAACACCCGAACGTGCGCTCGACGGCATCCGGCTGGTGATGCTGGCCAACGACGTCAGCCTGCGCAACCTCGTGCCCGGCGAACTGGCCAAGGGTTTCGGCTTCGTGCAGAGCAAGCCGGCCACGGCGTTCAGCCCGGTGGCGGTCACGCTGGATGAACTGGGCGAGGCCTGGAACACCGGCCGGCTCGACCGGGTGCTGCAATCGACCTGGAACGGGCGCAAGGTCGGCATGTGCGAGGCCGGGCCGGAGATGACTTTCCATTTCGGGCAACTGATCGCGCACCTGTGCAAGACGCGCAACGTGCGCGCCGGCTCCATCGTCGGCAGCGGCACCGTCAGCAACAAGGGCGTGGAGAAAAACGGCCGCATGGACTGGCCCAAGGGCTACAGCTGCATCGCCGAGAAACGTGCGATCGAGACGATCCAGGACGGCAAGCCGTCCACCGGATTCATGCGTTATGGCGACACGATCCGCATCGAGATGAAAGGCGCCGACGGCCACAGCCTGTTCGGCGCGATCGACCAGACGGTGGCGGCGCCGGACTGACAGCGCGACGGCACGCGCCGAAAGGCCGGGGGACCGTGCCGTGCCGCGGACGGCGTCAACGTGCGGCGCGGCGCGCCCGCGCCTTGCCGGCCAGTCGCGCCACGCAGCCGAGCCCGAGCAGCAGCATGGCCCAGGTCTGCGGTTCGGGGATCGCGGGAATTGCCGCCAGGTTGACCGAGCCGCCCGACAGGAACAGGCCCTGGATCACGTCGGGGTCGCCGCTGAAGGCCGCGGCCTGGCCTTTCGGCATCGTGAAGCTGCCCGAGACCCAGGGACCGGAACCACCCTTGGCGTCGAGCGGCCGGTAACGCATGTCGACCTGGTTGTAGCGCAGCGACGCCTGCACACTCTCGGTGCCACTGCCGAATGCCGACAGGCTGGTCAGGTGGGCCTTGTGGAACACCATCTCGAAAATCAGTGTCGGCGCAGCGCTGGCGGACACGACCGACAAGGTCGCCTTGTCATATTCCGTGTTGTTGGCCACGCCCAGGACCATCGGCACGATGCTCTTGTCCACGCCTTGGGTCCAGCCCAGGTCCTGGAACGACGGCGTGCCGGCGTTGTTGGTCAGGCCCCAGGACCAGCTGGAGACGACGATCTGTTTCTCGAAGCCCTTGCTGGTCGACTCACCCTCGATGTCGCCGATCTTGAGGAAATAGTCGTTGGCGGCCAGGGCCGGCGGCGCCCACGTGGCCAGCATCAGGCACATGGCGGCGATCCAGGCAGGAACTCTTGGCATGATGATTCCCCTTCACAGTGGCGATCGCGACGGCGCGGCGCCATCGATCGATCGAGCCAGCGAGCGGCAGTGTGGTGGTCGCGAAATGCCCTGTCAATATCCCGTTGGGGGATTGCCGATCACGATTCTGGTGCGCGCGTGCGGCCGCAGCGTGGCGATGCCCGGACGCGCCGCGCTGCCACCCGCGGCGATGGCCCGAGTGCCGGGTTGGGCGGCGCGGCGCAGGCCCTGAGCCATGCGCGGCAGCCCGAGCGGCTCACGCCGCCGGCTTGGCGTGTTCGAGTTTTTCCTGGCACGCGATGCAACGCAGCGAATGCGGGGAGGCCTCCAGGCGCTGGAGCGGGATCTCCGCGCCGCACTCCATGCAGTCGCCGTAGACACCGGACTCGATGCGCTTGAGCGCCAGGTCGATGGTGCGGATGGCCGCCGACTCATGCTCGTCCATCGCGAATTCCATCTCGCGCTCGGTCGCCACCTGGGCGCGCGAGTCCTCGACATGCCCGAAGTGTTCCGCGGACGCTTCGCTGCGGTCCACCACACCGCCACGCAACTGGGTCAGCTGTTCGAGCAGTTCCTTGCGTTGTTGCTGCAGTCGCTGGCGAAACGTGTCGAGTCGGGTCTTGTTCATCGGATACCTCTGTGGATGTTTGCCGGCATCATGCGGCGCCTGCGGCCCAGGCGTGTGGATGCCGGTCAATTGCCGCTGCGCCGTCAGGGCGTACGGCAGGAGCCGGGCACGGCGCCCGGTGCACGGGAACCGTGCCCGACCATGGTACGCCCCGTACCCGCCAGCATGGCTTTCCCCGGCGCGGGCGGCCGGCGCGCTGGCGCGCGCCGATAATCGGGCCATGTTTTCGCCGCGCCAATGCCGCAACGTCGCCCGCTTCGTGCTGGTGTGGTTCGCGTGCGCGCTGGGCGCGGCGGCGGCCTCGCCGCTGCTGCATGTCCAGGGCCGGCAGCTGATCTGCTCGGCGGCCGGCAATCTGCAGTTCGTCACCATCGGCGACGACGGCGGCGCGGTGC
>JBFIDI010000580.1:0-3483 GCA_041581405.1 Burkholderiaceae bacterium | reverse complement strand
GCGTGGAATCGGGATCCGACCCCATGGAGTTAAATGTGTGAAGCCCACCGATAAGCCGGATTCTGTGCGTCGGGGTTGCCCCCGACGTGACTGTCATTAATCTGGGCCGCCGGTCACCCGACGGCTCGGTGCTACCTACCCGCACACACCCCGGGGGCCCCGGGTAGGGGGCGCAGCGAACTGCGCGTCCCAACATGTGCCTATTTGGTATTGCTGCACGTAGAGATTGCCCGTTTCACCCGCAGCAAAGGTTGCCCGTTGCCGCGACTCGTCTCTGTTGCTCTGATCCTCACCTTATGCCGGACCCGTGTCAGTCCGATCTGCCGTGCACTTGCGTGCCCGGCAAAACCGTCCCGACGCCTGCCCGGTTTTCGGTGGACAGCCGTTAGCTGCTACGTTGCCCTGTGCAGTCCGGACGTTCCTCCAGTGCGGTGTTTCCACCCGACGCCAGAGGCGTCGGCCTGTCGGGAACGGATGCCGAGACATCCGCCCCAAGGCTTGCACCAGCGGCAGTCTGGTGGGCTTCACGGGACCGATTATCCACTCCTGAGACAATGCGGGGCAACCCAACCGAGGAGCCGCCACCATGAAAGTCGAGAACATCCTGCAGACCATTGGCCAGACGCCGCATGTGCGCATCAACCGCCTGTTCGGCGACCAGCATACGGTCTGGATCAAATCGGAACGCAGCAACCCCGGGGGTTCGATCAAGGACCGCATTGCGTTGTCGATGATCGAAGCCGCCGAGAAAAGCGGCGTGCTCAAGCCCGGCGCGACCATCGTCGAGCCGACCTCGGGCAACACCGGCGTCGGCCTGGCCATGGTGGCCGCGGTCAAGGGCTACAAGCTGATCCTGGTGATGCCCGACAGCATGTCCATCGAGCGCCGCCGCCTGATGCTCGCGTATGGCGCGACGTTCGACCTGACGCCGCGCGAGAAGGGCATGAAAGGGGCGATCGCGCGCGCGCAGGAGATCGCCGCGGGCATCCCCGACGCCTGGATCCCGCAGCAGTTCGACAACCCGGCCAACATCGACGCCCACGTGCAGACCACGGCCCAGGAGATCCTTCTCGACTTCCCGCAGGGGCTGGACGTGCTGATCACCGGTGTCGGCACCGGCGGCCACATCACGGGTTGCGCCCAGGTGCTCAAGGCGCAATGGCCGCAGCTCAAGGTGTTTGCCGTCGAACCGGCGGCCTCGCCGGTGATCTCCGGCGGTGCGCCGTCGCCGCATCCGATCCAGGGCATCGGCGCCGGCTTCATCCCGGCCAACCTCAAGACCGAACTGCTCGACGGCGTGATCCAGGTCGAGCCCGAGCCCTCGCGCGAGATGGCGCGGCGCTGCGCACGCGAAGAGGGCATGCTGGTGGGCATCTCGTCGGGCGCCACGCTGGCGGCGATCGCGCAGAAGCTGCCCGAGCTGCCGGCGGGCGACCGCATCCTCGGGTTCAACTACGACACCGGCGAGCGTTATCTGTCGATCGAAGGTTTCCTGCCCTCGGAATGATCCGGCTGACCGAGCTCAAGCTGCCGCTGGAGCACACGCGCGCGCAACTCGATCGCCTGGTGCTGGAAGCGCTCGGGCTGCCGGCCGACGCGTTGCGCGCCATCGACGTGTTCAAGCGCAGCATCGACGCCCGCAAGGCCCAGCTGCAGTTCGTCTACATCGTCGACGTCACGCTGGCCGATGCCGGCTCCGAACCCGCGTTGTTGCTCCGGCTCGCCGGCAATCCCCACGTGGGGCCGACACCGGACATGGTATACCGGCTGGTGCGCCAGTGGCCGCCGGGCGCGCCCGCGGTGCCGGACGGCGAACGCCCGGTCGTCGTCGGCTTCGGCCCGTGCGGCATCTTCGCGGCATTGCTGCTGGCCCAGATGGGACTGCGTCCGATCGTGCTCGAGCGTGGCCGCACGGTGCGCCGGCGCACCAAGGACACCTGGGGCCTGTGGCGCAAGTCGGTGCTCGATCCCGAGTCCAACGTGCAGTTCGGCGAGGGCGGCGCCGGCACGTTCTCGGACGGCAAGTTGTGGAGCCAGATCAAGGATCCGCGTTATCTCGGTCGCAAGGTGATGACCGAGTTCGTCAAGGCCGGTGCGCCCGAGGAGATCCTGGTCGAGGCGCATCCGCATATCGGCACCTTCAAGCTGGTCAAGGTGGTCGAGAACATGCGCGAGCAGATCGTCCAGCTCGGCGGCGAGATCCGTTTTGAACAACGCGTGACCGACCTGCTGCTGGAAGACGCCCCGCCGGATGCCCAGGGGCGCACGCGGCGCGTACGCGCGCTGGCCGTGCTGGACCAGGCCACGGGCGTCACGAGCGAACTGGCGGCGCGCCAGGTCGTGATGGCGCTGGGCCACAGCGCGCGTGATACCTTCGTGATGTTGTACCGGCGCGGCGTGTCGATGGCGGCCAAGCCGTTCTCGATCGGCTTTCGCATCGAACACCCGCAGAGCCTGATCGACCGCGCACGCTGGGGCCGCCATGCCGGCCATCCGGCGCTCGGCGCGGCCGAATACCGGCTCGTGCACCACGCCGGCAACGGCCGCTCGGTCTACAGCTTCTGCATGTGTCCCGGCGGCACGGTGGTGGCCGCGACGTCGGAGCCGGGGCGGGTCGTGACCAACGGCATGAGCCAGTATTCGCGCAACGAGCGTAATGCCAACGCGGGCATCGTCGTGGGCATCGATCCGCGGGACTACCCGCGCGACATTGCGCGGCTGCGTGCGGCGCTGGGCGACGACGTGCCGGCGGACGAGACCACGATGGACTCGCATCCGCTGACCGGCGTGGTGCTCCAGCGCGAACTCGAGTCGCGCGCCTACCGGCTCGGCGGCAGCAACTACCAGGCGCCGGGCCAGCGGGTCGGCGACTTCCTGGCGGCGCGGCCGTCCACGGCGCTGGGCACGGTCGAGCCGTCGTACAAACCCGGCGTGTTGCCGGGTGACCTGGGTTCGGCGCTTCCCGCCTACGCGATCGACGCGATTCGCGAGGCCTTGCCGGCGTTCGGACGCAAGATCAAGGGCTTCGACATGCCGGACGCGGTGTTGACCGGGGTCGAGACGCGAACCTCGTCACCGGTACGTATCACGCGGGGCGACGACTACCAGAGCCTGAACGTGCAGGGTTTGTACCCGGCCGGCGAAGGTGCCAGTTATGCGGGCGGCATCCTGTCCGCTGGTGTTGATGGCATCCGGGTCGCGGAGGCGGTGGCGCAGGTCATCGTGGCTTGAGGCCTTCCCCGCGGACGTACACGCTTGGACATGGTGTGGTGCATGTCAGGCGATTTGCCTTCCTCCTTCCTGTTGCGTAATTGGCTGATTGGGTGAGATGCCTTCTAGCAACGTTGTGGTGCGATTTGGTCGGGTGCTCTTTTCCGGCGTTGTCGTGCGATTCGGTGATGTGCCTTTTTGCGGCGTTGTAGTGCGATCAGGCGGGCGGGGAGCTCAGCTCCGCTCATGTGCCCCGCGGCGGGCTGCGCCCGC
>JBFIDI010000579.1:0-3487 GCA_041581405.1 Burkholderiaceae bacterium | reverse complement strand
TCACACCCTTGGCCAACTGTTCCGGCGTGAGCTGGGCCATCTTGTTGTACGCGCCGCGCAATTTGAAGCTGCGCACCGGCTGCTGGTCCTCGCGCTTGAGCAGGATCTTGTTGTGCATGCGCCGGCTCAGGTTCTTCGCCGGCTCCAGCGGCGTTTCGACCGCCACGTCGTAGACACGGGCGGTCAGGATCTTCTTCAGGTAGTCGGCGGGGGTGAGGTGTTTGGTCTTCATCGGAGCGCGCAGGTTGGCCATGGATCATAAGCGCGGTCGCCGCGTGCGCGTGGTCTGGTCCGCGGCACGTGCAATCCCGTATCGGTCGAAACAGCACATGGGGCATGCTGATGCGCGACTGCCCCATATAGGGGATGTGCGCCGCAACCCCGACGCGTAACGTCTTGTTGCCAGGTGATTCAGGCGTGCGCGACCTGCAGCCCGCCAGCCATCTGGACATTCAACTCAGGGGGTCAAAATGGGAACAGTGCAAAAACGGTTGGCGATGCTTTGCTTTGGCGCGGCATCGCTGGTCTTGTACGGATGCGGCGGCGGGGGCTCGGGATCGACCACGGACGACCTGCCGGTCACCGTGATCGACGGTGCGATCCAGAACGCGACCGTCTGTCTGGACAAGAATCTCAACGGAGCTTGCGACGCGGGGGAACCCAGCGGAATCACCGATGCGGCAGGCAAGGTGACCTTGAAGGTCGACAAGGCCGACGCGGGCAAGTTCCCGGTCATCGCGGTGGTGCCGGTGGGAGCGATCGATGCCGACTCCGGGCCCGTGGCCGTGGGGTTCACGATGAAGGCGCCTGCCGACAGGACGGCGATCGTGAGTCCCTTGACGACGCTGGTGCAAACCCTCGTCGAAGACTCCGGCCTGACCAGTGCCGCGGCCGAGGTCGAAGTCAAGTCCCAGGCCGGACTGACGCTGTCCCTGTTCGACGATTTCACCAAGGGCACCAGCGTCGACCATCAATCGGCCGGCGCGTTGGCGCGGCTGATCGTCGTGACGACGCAGCAGCAGACCACAGCGCTCGTGGGAACGATAGGCTCGAGCGCGCTGGACGGAGCGACGATCACGCAGGAGAAACTGAACCAGGCCATCCAGAAGCGCCTGCTCGAGCGGTTGCCCGCCATGGCCGCCATCGTGCCGGCCGTGGTGGCGATGGCGCCTGCCGCGCGAGAAGCTGAAATCGCGAGCCGGGCCGGCCAGTTGGTGGCAGGCAACGACCTGACGACCGCGACGATCGGCACAGTCGTGGCGATCAACAACCCGGCGCCGACGAACGCAACGGCCACGCCGACGGAGCAGGTGCAGGCGCTTGTCGGCTTGCTGGATGCGGCCTTTGCGAGCAACACACTCGACCTGGCCGCCATCGACGATGCTTTTGTCGACAAATGCTCGATCAACAACGGCTACACGCTGCAGACCAGCAAGGCCTACCGCGAGGCGAATCCGATGTTGTCGGCGCTCTACAACCGGTACCGAATCGGTTCCACGCGGACCCAAGTGGAAGTCCTGGCGGTGCGCAACAGCACGAACCCGGATGGCTCCAGCCGCCGCGAACTCGACGTGAAGTACAAGGTTTCGTACACCGATGGCACGTCGAGCGATCCGTCGATGGAAGGGGTGACGACGTTGATTTCGGGCAGTTCGCAGGGCTCGGTCTTCGGACCGGGGCGCAATTGCACGGTGCCACAGGTCGGCAGCAACCTGCGCTTTTTCGGCAACCGGCACATTGTCGATACCCGCGTGCGACCCTGGAATGTGCGCAACGAGCGCTACAACATCGCCGGTGGCGCGCCATTGGCCGCGGCGGTCGACTATTCGCGGTACGTCCAGTTCAGGATGGTCGATCCCAGCAACTTCGCCAAGTACATGGTGGTCACCGGTCCCGGCCTGCCAACTGCAGGCGTGAAGATGCTGTCGCCCCGCATCCAGCGCGACCCGGCCTTGTTTGCCGGCAAGCGCGGCAATTACGTCGATTGGAAGGACGACGACAGTTTCCGTTTTTGCCGCAGTTCGACGGGAGGCAGCGACGCGAGCCTGGCCGACTGCAACGCATTCGGGGCGCAAAGCACCAACTGGGGAGCGTTCAACAATACGCCGGCCAGTATCGATGCGAGTTTCAACGCGCTCGGATTCGTTGCGGGCGGCCTCTACACCGTGAAGGTGTACAACGACGACGGCTGGATCGGCGTGAACGGCCATGCATCGCAGGCTCCGATTGCCACCTACACGGTCGCGCTGCGGAGTTTGCCCTACAGCGCAGTGGCCCTGGCGGGAACCGGAACGGACAACGACCTGTATCCGAGGATGGCTACCTCGTTGAGCAAGTCGGAGATCGCTGCGGCATACAGCAACAAGGCAGCCTACGGCATCGATGTGAGCTTCACCGCATTGGGTGCCTTGCCGGACGCCGGGGCGTATGGTTTCGGTGAAATATCCGCCTATTCGGAAGGGGATGCGACAGGCGTCACGTCCACGCCCTTCGGCTGGCCCCGCAGCCGGCAGCGCGAACTCGGGGTTGCGGTGCCGGCACTCGGTTCGAGCGGCGTGAACGGCTTTGGCGTATCGGCGGCAACGGGTGTGCTGGTGACACCACGGTATGCTGAAATATTCCTGGCGTTGACCAATCGTCGCGAGGGCAGAATCGGGAGCGCCATCACCTT
Source organism: Burkholderiaceae bacterium (assembly GCA_041581405.1). Lineage (GTDB taxonomy): Bacteria > Pseudomonadota > Gammaproteobacteria > Burkholderiales > Burkholderiaceae_C > CAISIP01. Next base: position 816 of record JBFIDI010000579.1, on the reverse strand, counting down.
CGAGACGGTCGTTCCGTGATTTTCTAGGCAAACCCGTGCGCGAGGCGGTCCATGACCGCCGGCGCCGCGGATTTGGAGACAATTGGCCCGCGCATCGCGGGCCGATCCATTCATGGCGCAGGCATGATCATTCGATTGCGGTGCTGCCTGAAGCCGGCATCGAACGGCTGATGCCTGGAATCGGCTCGTTCCGCCCAATGGCGTTTCGGACCGGTGATGATAGGGGCCTGGCCTGCAGGGCGCGACGAAAAGCGCGCGGCCGAATTTCAATCTGTCTCATGGAGAGTTCAACATCATGGAATGCACCGTCAGCTGGACCGGACACGCGGGCACACGTTCGGGCATGGGTTTTCTGGCCGAGACCGGCACCGGCCATGTGCTGGTGATGGACGGCGCGCCGGATGCGGCCAAGCCCGAGAACGGCGGTCAGAACCTGGCGCCACGCCCGATGGAAACCCTGCTCGCCGGCGCCGGCGGCTGCTCCGCCTACGACGTGGTGCTGATCCTCAAGCGCGGCCGCCACGACGTGCACCGGTGTTCGTGCAAGCTCACGGCCGAACGCGCCGAGACCGATCCCAAGGTGTTTACCGCCATCCACATGCATTTCAGCATCAGCGGCAAGGGCATCCCCGCGGCGGCGGTGGAGCGTGCCATCGCGATGAGCCACGACAAATACTGCTCGGCCACCATCATGCTGGGCAAGACGGCCACCATCACGACGAGTTTCGAGCTGACCGAGGCCTGAGAAACGGTCCGCCGCGCCGGTGTCGCTTCGGTCATGGTCGGCGCGCGCGGCACGGGCCGCAACACGCCGCG
>JBFIDI010000578.1:0-3505 GCA_041581405.1 Burkholderiaceae bacterium | reverse complement strand
TGTGGCCAGTGATCCAGCCGATGTCGGCGGTGCACCAGAACACGTCTTCCGGACGCAGGTCGAAGGTCCAGTCCATCGTCAGCTTGGCCCACAGCAGGTAACCGCCGGTGGCATGCTGCACACCCTTGGGTTTGCCGGTCGAGCCCGAGGTATAGAGGATGAACAAAGGATGTTCGGCCGGCACCGCGACCGGCGCGCATTGGTCGGACTCGCCCTCGAGCGCTTCAGCGAAGGTGATGTCACGCCCCGCCACCATGTTGCAGGCGGTCTTGGTGCGCTCGAACACGAAGATGGTCTTGATGGTCTCGCAGCCGCCCATGGCCAGGCCGTCGTCGACGATGGCCTTGAGCGGCAGCTCCTTGCCGCCGCGCATCTGGTAGTTGGCGGTGATCACCGCGACCGCGCCGGCGTCGATGATGCGCTCCTGCAAGGCCTTGGCCGAGAAGCCGCCGAACACCACGCTGTGGGTGGCGCCGATGCGCGCGCAGGCCTGCATCGCGATCACGCCTTCGAGCGTCATCGGCATGTAGACCAGCACCCGGTCGCCCTTGGAGATGCCCTTGGCCTTGAGTGCATTGGCGAACTGGCTGACCTTTGACAGCAACTCGCGGTAGGTCGTGCGGGTCACGTTGCCATCGTCGGACTCGAAGATCACCGCGGTCTTGTTCTCGACGTCGGTGCCCATGTGACGGTCCAGGCAGTTGGCGCTGGCGTTGAGTTCACCGTCGTTGAACCACTGGTAGAACGGGGCCTTGGACTCGTCCAGCGTACGCGTGAACGGCCGGGTCCAGTCCAGGTTCTCCCTGGCCAGGCGGGCCCAGAAACCCTCGTAGTCCTTCTCGGCCTCGGCGCACAAGGCCTCGTAACCGGCCATGCCGGAAATACGTGCGGCCTTGACGATCTCGGCGGAGGGCTCGAACACCCGGTTCTCGACTAGCACCGATTGAATTGCATTACTCATGCCTGCATCTCCTCGTCTGAATGATTGGACTGACCTTGACTGCCCCTACTGTCGCGCAGGCCACTTACAAGGCACTGACGGTACGGGGAACACCACCTCCGAACGGGTCGCACCAGTGCGCGAACCTACAATGCGCCCTTGTACTTTAACCCTGACTGCATGCCATGAGTGAGCCCGTGAAACCCCGTCCGCCGGGGATCGGCCCCCTGTCCAACCTGATCTTCGCCAGCCGCTGGCTGCAACTGCCGCTGTACCTGGGCCTGATCGCGGCGCAGGCCGTCTATGTCTTCCAGTTCTGGGTCGAACTCGTGCACCTGCTCGAGGCTGCCTGGGGCAACCAGGACGCCTTGCAGGCCCTGATCACCAGCACCGGCTACAAGGCCGACTACGAGATCAAGTCGCTGAACGAGACCGTGCTGATGCTGGTGGTGCTGGCGCTGATCGACGTGGTCATGATCTCCAACCTGCTGATCATGGTCATCGTCGGCGGCTACGAGACCTTCGTCAGCCGCATGAACCTGCAGATGCACCCGGACCAGCCGGAGTGGCTCAGCCACGTCAATGCGTCGGTGCTCAAGGTCAAGCTGGCCACGGCCATCATCGGCATCTCGTCGATTCACCTGCTCAAGACCTTCATCAACGCTGCCAACTACAGCGAGAAGGTGCTGATGTGGCAGACCGTGATCCACATCGTGTTCCTGCTCTCGGCGATGGCGATCGCACTGACCGACAAGCTGATGGCCGGCCCGCCGAAGGCAGGCGCCAAGGGGCACTGACGCGCCCTGCGGCGCATGCGTGCGGCGAGCGGCCCGGCCGCGCCGCACGCGGGAACGTCACGGCGCCGCGCGGGACTGCTCGACCGGCTTGGCGCGCGAGGCCACCTGCAGGTGCAGTGCCGCCATCGCCATCAGGTTGGCCGACACCGGCGCGGTGACGAACAGGAACAGCGTGATCAGCAGTTCGTGCACCGTGGGCTCGCCCCGCGCAACCCCCAGCAGCATGCTCGCCAGCAACACGCCGCCCACGCCCAGCGTCGTGGCCTTGGTCGGTGCGTGCAGGCGCATGAAGAAATCGGGAAATCGCAACAGGCCGATCGCGCCGACCAGTGCGAACACGCCGCTGACCACCAGCAGGAATGCGGCCAGCAGCTGGATCCAGAGCGGGTAATCGTGCATCGTCATCTCCTCCTGCTTCTCACTCGACCACGTCGCCGCGCGTGAGGTAACGCGCCAGCGCGACGGTGCCGACAAAACCCAGCATGGCCACGATCAGCGCGGCCTCGAACATCATCGCGGTCTGCCAGCGCACGCCCAGCAGGATCACCAGCGCCACGACGTTGACGTACAAGGTGTCGAAGGCCAGGATGCGGTCCGGCATGTCGGGGCCGCGAAACAGCCGGATGCCGCACAACACCATCGCCAGCGCAATGGCCAGCGTGGCAAAGTCCAGTGCCATCTGCAGGATCGTCATCCGAATATCTCCCCCAGCGGCTTTTCGTACCGCTGCTTGATGTCGCGCGCCATGGCGGCCGGATCGCTGCAGTCCAGCGCATGGACCAGGATCAGGTGGCGCTCCTCGTCGACAATGCACGACACCGTGCCGGGCGTCGTCGTGATGATGGTCGCCAGCAGCGTGATCGCCGTCGGGTGGGTCACGTCGAGCGTGATCGGCACCCAGGCGGGCTGCGGATCGGACCACGGCGACAACACGATGCGTGCCACCGTGATGTTGGACACGACGATGTCCCAGAACACGACGAACAGCAGCCGCCAGGCGCCGCGCCAGCTGCGCACATGGAGCCGCTCGCCGATGAATCCGTGGACCAGGCGCGGTATCGCCCAGCCCAGCACCAGCGCGGTCAGGACCTGCGGCACGGCCAGGCTCTGCTGCAGCGCCAGCCATCCCAGCACCAGCAAGGCCGACAACACCGGATGGGGCAACCAGCCGCGGGGCTTCATGGCGTGGCTCCGGTTGCGCCGGTATAGGGCCGGGTCGTGCGGGCCGCCGCCCCGCCCTGCTCGCCCAGCACCGCCGCCGCATAGGCGTCGCGGTCCAGCAATTGTTCGGCCGCCTCCTGCGTGTAGCGTTGCAGCGGCGCCGCGAACACGCTCATCGCCACGCTCAGTGCCAGCAGCATGCCCGTGGCCGCCACCAGCGGCGTGCTGGCACCCGATGCGCCGGACGGCAGGTCGCTGCGCACGTGCCAGAACAGGGTGCTGCCGGCCCGCGCCAGGCCGAGCAGGGTTGCAAACCCGACCAGCAGCACCACCGACCAGACCAGCACCACCTGGGCATGACCCATCGAGGCCTGCAGCAGCATCAGCTTGCCGATGAAGCCGGGCAGCGGTGGCAGGCCGATGCTGGACGCAGCCGCCAGCAGCAGCATCAGGCCCAGCATGGTCGGTTGCGCCACCGGCGAAGCCGGCTCGATGCGCCCGCCGACCTCGCCGCGCTGGGCCGCGACCAGTTCGACGAGCAGGAACAGGCCGGCCACGGTCAAGGTGCTGTGCGCCATGTAATACAGCGCCGCCGACCAGGCCGGGG
>JBFIDI010000577.1:0-3506 GCA_041581405.1 Burkholderiaceae bacterium | reverse complement strand
GCATGGGCTGCTGCACCGGAATCGGGGATTTCTCGACCGCCATCGCGGCGACGTTTTCCGGCAACTCGAAGAAACAGGCGCCGGGTTTCTCGCTTTGCGCGACCTTGAAGGCCTTGCGCACGATCTCGGGCACGATCTCGGGTTCGCGGATCTGGCTGGCGTATTTGGTGATCGGGTGGAACAGCGACACCAGGTCCAGGATCTGGTGGCTTTCCTTGTGCATGCGGGTGGTCGCGCCCTGGCCGGCGATGGCCACCACCGGCGCGCGGTCCATGTTGGCGTCGGCCACGCCGGTGATCAGGTTGGTCGCGCCCGGGCCCAGCGTGGCCAGGCAGACGCCGGCGCGCCCGGTCAGGCGCCCGTAGACATCGGCCATGAAGGCCGCGCCTTGTTCATGGCGGGTCGTCACGAAACGGATGCGGCTGCCCAGCAAGGCATCCATGACGTCGATGTTTTCTTCGCCCGGAATGCCGAAGATGGTCTCGACCCCTTCGTTTTCCAGGCATTGCACCAGCAGTTGGGCGGCGTTCATCGTGACTCCTTGTGGCGCCGACCGGCATTGGCCGCCGTCGGGTCATTATGGATGCCGCGGGCAGAACCAACGCGCGCGGGTTACATCTGCCTGGGAGCCTGGTCCATGTCCATCCAGAACACCTCCCACTGGTGGCCGTCCAGGTCGGCGAACCCATGCTGGTACATGAAGCCATGGTCCTGCGGCGCGTTCGGCGTGGTGGCGCCGGCAGCCACCGCCTTGGCCACCAGGGCGTCGACCTCGGCGCGGTCGTCACAGGACAACGCGATCAGCACCTCGGTCGCCTTGCGCGCGTCGCTGACGGGCAGCTTGGTGAAGGTCTGGAAGAACGGTTCGACCAGCAGCATCACGAAGATGTTGTCGGCAACCACCAGGCAGGCGCCCTGGGCGTTGGTGAACTGCGGATTGAATTCCCATCCCAGTGCCCGGAAGAAGGCCTGGGATTTCTGCATGTCGCTGATCGGCAGGTTGACGAAGATCTGTCGGTTCATGGTGGTGCTCCGTTGGGGTTTGTGTCGTCAGCGCGATGGCTTGGGTGTGTCCAGTGCGCGGAAGCGGTCGACGTCCGGGCCGGGTTCGAATTCGTCGAGTTCGATCAGCTGGCGCAACTCGATCACCGCTTCCTTGCCGGCACCGGCCGGGTTCGGGAAACGGCGCGACCATTCCATCGCTTCGGCGCGGTCGCGCACCTGGATCAGCGTGTAGCCGGCGATCAGCTCCTTGGCCTCGGCGAACGGACCGTCGACGACGTGCCGGCCGTTTGCGTCATAGTGGATGCGCCAGCCGGTGCGGCTCGGATGCAGCCCGGCGCCATCGAGCAGGACGCCGGCCCGGGCCATTTCCTCGTGGAAATCGGCCATCGCGGCCATCAGCGCCGGGTCCTCGGGAGTCGGTGTGGTCTCTGCCTCGAATGCGTCGCAGGACTTGACGATGATCATGAATCGCATGGTCGTTCTCCTCACGGTGCCGGTGGAACCGGCTTGAGCATGCTGTGGCGGTTGCGCTCGGTGTCGAAGAACGCCACGTAGTCGCCGATGCCGGGTATCGCCATCGGTTCGCCCAGCACTTCGCCGCCGGCCCGGGTGACACGCGCCATCGCCGCCGCCATGTCCTCGACCGCGATCACGACCGACGGGTATTGCGCCGGCCAGTCGGCCTTGAACTCGAACAGTCCGCCGTTGATGGCGCCGGCCGGTGTGCCCGGCTTGGCGTCGTGTTCGGTCGTGGTGGCGACCACGTAGTTGCCCATTTCGGGGCCGAGTTTTTCCATCTTCCAGCCGAAGGCCTCGGCGTAGAAACGTGCGGCGCGGTCGCGGTCGCGGTACGGCATTTCGAAATGCACGACGGGATTCATCATGGCGGCGTCTCCTTGCAATGGGAGCGGCCGATGGCAACAGGCGCGGTCGGACGCTCGGGTGGGATTCGGGCTTCGTGCCGGGGCGGGGCCGATACCTTCGGCCCGCTCCCTGCTGACGATACGACGAATCAGCCATCCCGACATCGACAGGGCTGGAGCAGAAAAAAATCGGGTCGACATGCCCCGGGCGCGATGCCCGGATCGGGTGACGTGGGTCCGGTCCGGCCGGCGTCGTCAGCGCCGCAGCTTGTACCCGGTCTTGAACACCCACCACACGACGGCCAGGCAGATCGCCAGGAAGGTCACCGTCATGCCGGTGCTCACCGCGATATGCACGTCGGCCACGCCGTAGAAACTCCAGCGGAAACCGCTGATCAGGTAGACCACCGGGTTGACCAGCGAGACCTTCTGCCACAGCGGCGGCAACATGTTGATCGAATAGAAGGCACCGCCGAGAAAGGTCAGCGGCGTGATTACCAGCAGCGGGATCACCTGCAGCTTCTGGAAATTGTCGGCCCACAGGCCGATGATGAAACCGAACAGGCTGAAGGTCACGGCCGTGAGCACCAGGAAGGCGGCCATCCAGAACGGGTGGGCGATCTCGTAGGGCACGAACACGCGCGCCGTGGCCAGGATCAGCAGGCCGATCATCATCGACTTGGTGGCCGCCGCGCCGACGTAACCGACCAGCACCTCGAGCCAGGACACCGGCGCCGACAGCAGTTCGTAGATGGTGCCGGACCACTTGGGCATGTAGATGCCGAACGAGGCGTTGGAGACGCTCTCGCTGAGCAGCGACAACATGATCAGGCCGGGAATGATGAAGGCTCCGTAGCTGACGCCGTCGATGTCGCCCATGCGCGAGCCGATGGCGGTGCCGAAGACGATGAAATACAGCGAGGTCGACAACACCGGCGAGACGATGCTCTGGCCGATGGTGCGGAAGGTGCGCGCCATCTCGAAGCGGTAGATGGCGCGGATGCCGTGGATGTTCATGCTGGCGTGGCCTCCGGTGCCGGCTTGCGCACCAGGCTGACGAAGATGTCCTCGAGCGAACTCTCGCTGGTGCGCAGGTCCTTGAAGTCGATGCCTTGTTCGTTCAGCGCGCGCAGCAGCGTGGCAATGCCGGTCTCGTCCTGCTGCGTGTCGAAGGTATAGGTCAGCGTCAGTCCGTCGGCGGAGAGTTCGACGTCCTTGCCGGACAGCGCTTGCGGAATGTTTGCCAACGGCTGCTGCAGGCTGACCGTCAGCTGCTTCTTGCCCAGCTTGCGCATCAGCACCTGCTTGTCCTCGACGACGATGAGTTCGCCGTGGTTGATGACGCCGATGCGGTCGGCCATGTCCTCGGCCTCCTCGATGTAGTGTGTCGTCAGGATGATGGTGGTGCCGCCTTCGCGCAACGCGCGCACCATGCGCCACATGTCGTGGCGCAGTTCCACGTCGACGCCGGCGCTGGGTTCGTCCAGGAACAGGATCTTCGGTTCGTGCGACAAGGCCTTGGCGATCAGCACCCGGCGTTTCATGCCGCCCGAGAGCGTCAGGATCTTGTTCTTGCGCTTGTCCCACAGCGACAGGTCGCGCAACACCTTCTCGATATGCGCCGGATCGGGCCCCTTG
>JBFIDI010000576.1:0-3508 GCA_041581405.1 Burkholderiaceae bacterium | reverse complement strand
GTATTTTTCCTTTTGCGCCGCCGTACCGTAACGGTCGATATACGGCGCGACGATCTCGTTGTGCAGGCCGAACCCGATGCCGCTGTAGCCGCCGGCGGCGTTCACTTCCATCTGGGCCACCGCGTACAGCCGGTCGGCGCCGGCGCCGCCGTAGGGCTCGGGCATGGTCATGCACAGGAAGCCGTTGGCGCCGGCCTTCTCCCATACCGCGCGGTCGACGTAACCCTGCTCCTCCCAGCGCGCGTGATGGGGTTCGATCTCGTTGTCGGCGAAACGCCGGTAGCTGTCGCGAAACGCGATGTGTTCGGGGGTGTAGAGGGTGCGTTCGATCATCGGGCGTCCAGGTGTGGCAGGGGCGCCGGTGGCGCCCCACGGTGGCCACATGCTAGCGCACCGACGGCCGCTGCGGCGCCGTGCGCACCTCGGCGACAGCATTTCCGGCGTGCATGCCTATACTCTTTTCTGGCCCCAAGCGCTGTTGCGCGCCGAGCGCTGCGTGCGCCGGTCATGTCCATCGACCCACAGGAGATGCCACCATGAGCACCGAAGCATTCGTCTACGACGCGATCCGTACCCCCAGGGGCAAAGGCAAGAAAGACGGCAGCCTGCACGAGGTCAAGCCGGTCAACCTGCTGGCCGGCGTGTTGACCGAACTGCAGAAGCGCAACGACTTCGACACCGCACAGGTCGACGACGTGGTCATGGGGGTCGTCTCGCCCATCGGCGAGCAGGGATCGGTCATTGCCAAGGTGGCCGCACTCAAGGCCGGCTGGGACTTCCGCTGCTCGGGCGTGCAGCTCAACCGCTTCTGCGCCTCCGGCCTGGAGGCGGTCAACATGGCGGCGCAGAAGGTGCGTTCGGGCTGGGAGGACCTGGTCGTGGCCGGCGGCGTCGAGAGCATGAGCCGGGTGCCGATCGGCTCCGACGGCGGCGCCTGGGCGCAGGACCCCGAGACCAACAGTGCCACCGACTTCGTGCCCCAGGGCATCGGCGCCGACCTGATCGCCACCATCGAGGGGTTCCGGCGCGAGGACGTCGACGCGTTTGCGCTCGAGAGCCAGAAACGGGCGGCACGGGCGCGCGAGGGCGGCTTCTTCGCCGGCTCGGTGGTGCCGGTCAAGGATTTCCTCGACCAGACCATCCTCGACGCCGACGAATTCATCAAGCCGCACACCACGATGGAGGGATTGGGCGCACTGCGGCCCGCGTTCGAACAGATGGGCGCGATGGGCTTCGACCAGGTGGCCCTGGGCCGTTACCCGCAGGTCGAGCGCATCCACCACGTGCACCATGCCGGCAACTCCTCGGGCATCGTCGACGGCGCCGCCGCCATCCTGATCGGCTCCGAGGCCGCCGGCAAGACGCACGGTTTTTCGCCGCGCGCGCGTATCGTCGCCGCCGCGCTCAGTGGCGCCGACCCGACCATCATGCTGACCGGCCCGATGCCGGCCGCACGCAAGGCCCTGGCCAAGGCCGGCATGACGATCGACCAGATCGACCTGTTCGAGGTCAACGAGGCGTTTGCCGCCGTGCCGATGCGTTTCATGAAGGAGATGGGCGTGCCGCACGAGAAGGTCAACGTCAACGGCGGCGCGATCGCCATGGGCCATCCGCTGGGCGCGACCGGCGCGATGATCCTCAACACGCTGATCGACGAGCTGCACCGGCGCAAGCTGCGTTACGGACTGGCCACCCTGTGTGTCGGCGGCGGCATGGGCATCGCGACCATCGTCGAGCGCATCTGAGCGCGCAGCATCCGATGGCGACCTCCACGCAACCCGACCCCGCACCCGCAGCAATGAAAACCATTCGATACGAACGCGACGCCGACGGCATCGCGACCATCACCTTCGACGAACCGGGTTCGCCGGTCAACACGATGTGCCGCGACTGGCAGCAGGACCTGACGACGGTGACGCAGCAGGTGGTGCGCGACAAGGACACGATCCGCGGCATCATCCTGGCCTCGGCCAAGACCACCTTCTTTGCCGGTGCCGACCTCAAGGGCCTGATGCGGCTGCAGCCATCCGATGCCGGCGCGTTGTTTCGCGAGATCGAGCAGAACAAGAAGAACTTCCGCACGCTCGAGACGCTGGGCAAGCCGGTGGTCAGCTGCCTCAACGGCGCGGCGCTGGGCGGCGGCTGGGAAGTTGCGCTGGTCGGGCATTGCCGCATCGCGGTCGACGATCCGAAGATCCAGCTCGGACTGCCCGAGGTCACGCTCGGCCTGATTCCCGGCGCCTCGGGCATCACCAAGATGGTCCGGCTGCTCGGACTGATGGGAGCCCAGCCCTACATCCTCGAAAGCCGCCTGTTCAACCCGCGCCAGGCACACGAGATGGGCCTGGTCGACGAACTGGTGGCCGATGCCGGCGCCTTGCGCGCCGCCGCCCTGACCTGGATCGCCGCCCATCCGGTGGCGGTCCAGCCCTGGGACGACAAGAACTACCGGATTCCCGGCGGCCTGCCCAGCAGCCCGAAGCTGGCGCAGGCCCTGACGGTGGCGCCGGCCATGCTCAAGAAGACCTCGCGTGGCCTCTACCCGGCCCCCGAGGCGGCACTGGCGGCCATGGTCGAAGGCGCACAGGTCGACTTCGACACCGCCCTGCGCATCGAGAGCCGTTACCTCGCCCGGTTGATCGTGAGCCCGGTGGCGAAGAACATGGTCAACACCTTTTTCTTCAACCTCAACGCGATCAAGTCCGGCGCCTCCCGCCCCAGGGACGTCCCGCGTTTCCGGCCGACCCGGGTCGGTATCCTGGGGGCCGGCATGATGGGCGCCGGCATTGCCTACGTGCAGGCCAGCCGCGGCATCGGCACGGTGCTCAAGGATGTCAACCAGGACAAGGCCGATGCCGGCAAGGCCTACAGCACCCTGCGCACGCAGGCCCGGGTCGACAAGGGGCAGCTGGGTCCGCACGACCAGGCCGAACTGCTCGCACGCATCACGCCGACGGCCGATGTCGGTGACCTGCGGGGCAGCGAACTGATCATCGAGGCGGTGTTCGAGCAGCGCGAACTCAAGGCCGCGGTCACGCAGGAGGCCGAACCCATGCTGGCCGACAACGGCTTCTTCGCCAGCAACACCTCGACACTGCCGATCGGGGGGCTGGCCCAGGCCAGCCGCCGGCCGGAGAAATTCGTCGGCATCCACTTCTTCAGCCCGGTCGACAAGATGAAGCTGGTCGAGATCATCCGCGGCGCCCGGACCGACGACGAGACGGTCGCGCGCGCCTTCGACTACGTGCAGGCGCTGGGCAAGATTCCGATCGTCGTCAACGATGCGCGCGGCTTCTACACCAGCCGTACCTTCGGCACCTTCGTGATGGAGGGTGCGGCCATGCTGGGTGAAGGCATCCGGCACGTCCGAGTACTTGTACCAGATCAGCGGCGCGAGATTGGCAAGGATCACCAGTGCGCGTAGGCCGCGCTCCCAGGAGTTGACAGGCATGGCGCGCAGGATTCTCAGGGCCGCTAGATTGAAAAGGCATAGGCCGATCAACAGGGG
>JBFIDI010000575.1:0-3521 GCA_041581405.1 Burkholderiaceae bacterium | reverse complement strand
GTTTCTCCAGCCTCATGCGCCGGCCCCGGTTTCGGCCTTCGCGCCGGCCATGGCCAGGCCGATGGTTTCGCGGCTCCAGTCGGCGGCGGGGCGTGCGGCACTGAGATGGCCGGCGTGCATCACGGCAATGCGGTCACCCATGGCCATGACCTCGTCCAGGTCGTCCGAGATCAGCAACACGGCGGCGCCGGCGTCGCGCGCCGCGATCAGTTGCTGCTGCACGAAGGCCACGGCGCCGATGTCCAGGCCCCAGCTGGGCTGGTGGGCGACGATCAGCCGCGGCGTGATGGCCGGGCCGGATGCATCGTTGTCGGGATGCAGCAAGGCACGCCCGAGGATGAGTTTTTGCATGTTGCCGCCCGACAGCGCACGCGCCGGCGCCAGGGCGCCGGCACCACGCACGTCGAAACGCGCGATGACGGTGTCCGCGTGTGCGCGTGCCCGCGCCCGCCGCACCCAGGACCCGCGCGAGAACACCGGGCTGCGCAGGCGTTCGGAGACCACGTTCTCCCATACCGGCAGGTCGCCGACGACGCCGACCGCGTGCCGGTCCTCGGGAATGCGTGCCACGCCGAGGGCGACCAGCTGCGACGGCCGGCGCGCCAGCGGCGCCTGCAGCAGCCGCACCGTGCCGCTGCTGGCGGCGCGGGTCCCCGACAACAGTTCGGCCAGCGCCGTCTGTCCGTTGCCGGAGACCCCGGCAATGGCGACGATCTCGCCGGCGCGCAATTCCAGCGACACGTCGTCGAGCCGCTCGCGGCCGGTCCCGGCCGATACCCGGTCCAGCGAACACACCACGTCACCGACCGCCGCGGCCGGCGGCGCCTGGGGCGTGTCGACGGCATGGCCGACCATCCACAACGCCAGTTGTTCCTGCGTCGTCGCGTTGGCCTCGGCCTGGGCCACCAGCTTGCCGCCACGCAGCACCGCGATGCGATCGGACACGCGCAGCACCTCGCCGAGCTTGTGGCTGATGAAGATGATGGACAGGCCTTGCGCGACCATCTGCCCGAGCACGTCGAACAGCGCTTCGCTCTCGCCCGGTGTCAGCACCGCGGTCGGCTCGTCCAGGATCAGGATGCGGGCGCCGCGGTACAAGGCCTTGAGGATCTCGACGCGCTGGCGTTCGCCGACCGACAGCGAGCCGATCAACGCGTCCGGATTCACGTCCAGGCCGAATCGCGTCGCCACGTCGGCCAGCCGCTGGCGCGCGGCCCGGCGCCGGGTGAACGGTTGCCACAGCGGCTCCGAACCCATGACGATGTTGTCGAGCACGCTGAGGTTGTCGGCCAGCGTGAAATGCTGGTGCACCATGCCGATGCCTGCATCCAGCGCTGCCTTCGGATTGCCGGGCTCCAGTGGCTTGCCGAACACCGTGATCCGGCCCGCATCGGCCACGTAGTGGCCGAACAGGATCGAGACCAGCGTCGACTTGCCGGCGCCGTTTTCTCCCAGCAAGGCCAGCACCTCGCCCGCGTGCAGTTGCAGCGAGATGGCGTCGTTGGCGACCAGATCGCCAAATTGCTTGGTGATCCGGTCGAGCTGGAGTACCGGTTCGGTCATGCCTGTGGGTCAAAAAAATGGGACACCCGCCGATGGGGGTGTCCCCTGCAGCACCTGCGGCCTACCTGGCCGTCGACTTGGGCTGGCCGTCGTCCACCTTGACGGTGAACGTGCCGTCCAGGATGGCTTTTTCCTTGGCCTTGACCTTGGCCATCAGCTCGGCCGGCACCTTGGAGGCGAAGGTGCCCAGCGGTGCGAGTTCGGAGCCCTTGTGTTTCATCATCGAATACGGGCCGTAGTCCTCGGCCTTGAAGGTGCCGTCCTTGACCATCTTGATGGCACGGTCGATGCTGGGCTCCATGTTCCACAGCGCCGAGGCCACGACGGTGTCGGGGTACTGGGGCTGGGTGTCGATGACGTTGCCGATCGCCAGCTTGCCTTTTTCCTTGGCCGCATCGCTGACGCCGAAACGCTCGGCATACATGATGTCGGCGCCCTTGTCGATCATCGCGAACGCCGCTTCCTTGGCCTTGGGCGGGTCGAACCAGCTGTTGATGAAACTCACGCTGAACTCGACCTTGGGGTTGACCTCCTTGGCGCCCATCATGAAGGCGTTCATCAGCCGGTTGACCTCGGGAATCGGGAAACCGCCGACCATGCCGATCTTGTTGGTCTTGGTCATGCCGCCGGCGATCATGCCGGTCAGGTAGGCCGGTTCCTGGATGTAGTTGTCGAACACGCTGAAGTTCGGCGCCTGCGGCTTGCCGGACGACCCCAGCAGGAACGAGACCTTGGGAAAGTCCTTGGCCACCTTGCGTGCGGCGGCTTCGACCGCAAAGGCCTCGCCGACGATCAGGCTGTTGCCGCCGGTCGCGTATTCGCGCATCACGCGTTCGTAGTCGGCGTTGGACACGTTTTCGCTGGCCTTGTATTCGATCTCGCCGCGGGCCTCCGCGGCCTTGAGGGCCTTGTGGATGCGGCTGACCCACTGCTGCTCGAACGGCACGGTGTAGATGGCTGCGACCTTGAGCTTGGCCTGGGCCAGGGCCAGTCCGGGGGCCAGGGTGGCCAGCGATACGGCCAGGGCGACGGCGTTGCGGCGATTGAGAATCTTCATCATGGTGTTCTTTCGGGGTTGATCAGCGGTGGGCGATGTCGTGTACCGGATGGCAGGCGTGGGTGGGTCGTCACAGTCACAGCAAGTTACGTGCCGGCACGCTCGAGCATGGCATGGAGCAAGACGTTGCAGCCGGCCGTGATGTGTTCGGGCTTGGCGTCCTCGATCTCGTTGTGGCTGATGCCGTCCTTGCAGGGGATGAAGATCATGCCGGCGGGTGCGAGTTGCGCCATGTAGACCGCGTCGTGTCCGGCGCCCGAGACCGCCGGCATGTTGGAATAACCCAGCTTGGCCGCGGCCCGGCCGACGGCGTCGACGCAGTCGGGGTGGAAGGCCTGGGCCGGGTATCCCGAGACCTGCTTGATCTCGATCGGCAGGCCGCTTTCCTGGCTCAGCTTCGCCGCAAACGCCTTGACTTCGTCGGCCATGGTGTCCACCAGCGCGTCGGTGGCATTGCGCAGGTCGATGGAGAACTGGACCCGGCCCGGGATCACGTTGCGGCTGTTCGGAAACACCTGCACCATGCCGACCGTGCCGCGGCCGTGCGGCTTGTGGCGCAGGGCGGCCGCGACGATTTCCTGCATCAGGTGGGTGGCGACCTGCAGGGCGTCCTTGCGCAAGGCCATCGGTGTCGGGCCTGCGTGGGCCTCCATGCCGGTGACGGTGCAGTCGAACCAGCGGATGCCGAGCACGCCTTGCACGACGCCGATGGTGACGTCGTTGTCCTCGAGCACCGGGCCTTGTTCGATATGGGTCTCGAAATACGCACCAATCGGGTGCTGGCCCGGCTCCTCGGTGCCGATGTAGCCGATGCGCTCGAGTTCTTCCTTGACCGACTTGCCCGCCGTGTCCTTGGCCGCGTAGGCGTGCTCCAGCGTGAAGGCCTTGGCGAACACGCCGG
>JBFIDI010000574.1:0-3525 GCA_041581405.1 Burkholderiaceae bacterium | reverse complement strand
TGCGCTCTGCCTCGGCAGGTGGAATGTACCCGAGTGACTCCATCAATCGGCTGTGGTTGAACCAGTGCACCCATTGCAGTGTTGCCAGTTCCACGGACTCATTGGTTTTCCAGGGAGCCCGGCGACGGATCAATTCGGTCTTGTACAGGCCGTTGATCGTCTCGGCCAGGGCGTTGGCGTAGCTGTCGCCTCGGCTGCCTACTGATGGTTCTATGCCTGCCTCCGCCAGTCGCTCCGTGTACCGAATTGACACGTATTGCGACCCGCGATCCGAATGATGTATCAAGGCATCCCCGAGCCCAGGCTGGCGGTCGTACAAGGCCTGCTCCAGCGCATCGAGCACAAAGTCCGTCTGCATGGAACTGCTGACCCGCCAGCCCACGATACGCCGTGCGAACACGTCAATGACGAAGGCCACGTACAACCAGCCCTGCCAGGTCGAGACGTACGTGAAGTCCGACACCCAGAGTTGGTTGGGTCGCTCTGCCCTGAACTGCCGGTTGACGCGATCCAGTGGGCACGGCACCGACGTGTCAGGCATAGTGGTTCGCACCACTTTGCCTCGACGAGCGCCCTGTAGGCCCAGACGCTTTATCAGTCGCTCGACCGTACAACGCGCAACCGTGATGCCTTCCCGGTTCATTTGCTTCCAGACCTTGTCGGCTCCGTAGACCTGCATGTTGGCGTGCCAGACGCGTTGCACGTGCGGCACCAGTTTCTCGTCGCGTTGCGCGTGCTGGCAACGCAATGCCAGATTGCGACGTTGCGCAGCATGGCGCCGGTATCTCGACGGGGCGATCTGCAACACCCTGCAGATCGGCTCGATCCCGTACACATCCCGAAATTGGTCGATATAGGCCTTCAGGACTTGAGTCGGCGGTCGAGCTCCGCCTGGGCGAAAAAAGCGCTTGCCGTCTTGAGAATGTCGTTGGCCCGGCGCAGTTTCTTGACCTAGCGCTCCAGGGCCTTGGTGCGTTCCCGTTCCGCCGTACTGACTCCGTCTCGGCTTCCCGTATCAACTTCGTATCGCTTAACCCATTCCAGCAATGTCTGTGGCACGCATCCGATCTTGGGCGCAATCGACTCCACTGCCGCCCATAACGACGGGCACTCGCCTCGGTGTTCCTGCACCATACGAACAGCGCGTTCGCGCATCTCCGGTGAAAACTTGTTCGACTTCTTCGTGTTGTTCATGGCTCCATCTTCTCAAAGGTTGGAGCCTCCTCAAAACCCGGGGCGATTCATCTTCGTTAGTACCGTGGCACCGCAATCGGCGCAGGGTATGGCCGAAGTTCTTCGTCGCCTGTACGCCGTCAATCATCAGTTACCCGCAGCGCGACAAGCCAAGGCCCGCCCTACGGTGGTTCTGAGCATGCTGACCAAAGAGCTGCGAGACACAGGGCACTACGAACAGGCATTGAAAGCACTCGGCGAGGCCTATCCCACAGACGACGCGTTGAACCCCGGGGTACAGTGGCTAGAGGCCGAGTTCTTGAGCACTCTGATGTCCATCGGATCGGTTCGCGAGGCGCTGGAGATATTACCCCAGTCCAGCCGCTTGTTCGCCAGTGCGAGCGAATGGGCGAAGGCCCTCTATGCCATTCCTGTGCCGAAAGTGTCGATGACGCCTACCGGTGACACCAATTCTGTGACTTCGTCACGGCAGGTGCAAGCAATGCAATTGCACGAGGTCTGCAAGGCCGCAGAGTTCGCAGACAGCAGCGACACAAGCGCCATCCTAGCCACGGAACCGTTGCTTAATCTCGGGCAGCACTACGCCAACGAGTTGCCCAATCTGTTGATGATAGGTGCCAAGGGCGCGGGCAAGACTTTTACCTTCCGCCAACTGGTAGGTACGGGCTCCTGGCAAAGGTTTTTAGGCAGGTTGGGTTTCGATTCAGCCAGCACTACCGATGCGGCAATTTTTCCAGCACTCTGGTCCGACAACATTGAAGACAAGCCGGATGGAGAAATCAAATCTGCGCAAGGGCGCACCCTAGAACTGATTCAAGGCGACAAGCAATTCTTGCTTCGTGGCAGCGCTGTGCGGCGGCTGATTGAAGATGCTCTCAGGTCACCGCTAGGTCACTGGGACGACTTTTGGGGCAGCCTCGTTGCCCGTCAGCTATGCATACCGGAGGGGGGCTGCCAGCCGTGAATCAAGCTCTGGCTGCGCATTCGACCCGAGTTGTGTTCGTGTTCGATGCCATCGAGGATGCGTTCAGGGACACCAATAGTGGCCATGCGGCTGAGGCTATTCACGCCTTGTTGCGTTTGCCCAATCGCATCAGCGAACTGGAAAACCGACACTTGGGTTCCATTGTGTTTGTGCGAGCGGATTACGTACAGACCACGATCCGCCAGAACCTGGGCCAGTGGATGCAGCGCTTCCAACCGTTCCGGCTGCAGTGGAACCCTGAAAGTTTCTTGCGTTTGGCTTTCATGTTGAGCTGCCAAGCCGGTGCCCTTCCCAGAGATCCCAAGTTGGCGGAGTCGCTACGAATCGACGAGCTGAAGACCGAGCTGGAGCGCTTGTGGGGCAAAAAGCTCGGCAGCGAAAAGTCTAAAGAGGCGCACGCAGCACGATGGGTGTATACCGCGTTGTGCGACCTAAAGGGCAACGTTCAGGCGCGTGACTTGGTTCGTTTCTTGAAGTTCGCTGCTCAGTTGGAATCAATCAGCACGGGACAATCTTGGCCAGGTCGTCTCCTTGCGCCGGAATCCATGCGCAAGGCTATTCCCCTTTGCAGCGTAGAGAAGGTGACCGAGGCCAATTCAGAGATCGCACCCTTGAAACCGTGGATGGATCTGATGGAGCAGCAAGGCGTTCGCAATCTGAAGGTGCCGTTTAGCATGAAGCAGGCGCAACTCGAGGCGAGTCTTCTTAGTTCGTTGCAGGAGATTGGCGTAATCTATGAAGACGTTGATGGCAACTTGGGTGAGGAGAGGTTGTTCCTGCCTGTAATTTACCGGTATGGGCTGGGCTTCGACACCTCGGCGGCTGGGCGTCCACGCACGCAGGCCCTGTTGAAAAATAATATTGGGTCCATCCCACTCTGAAGTACGAACGCAATGATGTCTCTGCAACGCGTTCTGATCGAACAAGGCCGCAGGCAGATGCATCGCAGCGAGGCAGGTCGAGCAACTTTCTTGAGGTTTTTGCAGGTGAGCGGTGAAACTCTGCGGATGACCTCATTAGTCTGAAGCCGTGGGGATGTCCGAATTTTTGTGTTTGAGGACCATTGAAACTTGTCCACGGCGGCGGGCGTCGCTTGCGACGAACGACCGACGCGGTGGGCAAGTTGGAGCCACATCTTACGTGGCCGCCTTCGTGAAACGATCTTCGTAGAGGATCGCAAATTGGTTCATTGCTTCCTTCCAGTTGTGGGCAGTCTTGCCCCAGTCGGCCGTGATGTTGCGCAGTGCCAGCCAGATCAGCTTGTTGGCGGCATCGTCGCTGGGGAAGTGCCCGCGCGTCTTGATGATCTTGCGCAGCCGCGCATTGATGCTTTCGATCGCGTTGGT
>JBFIDI010000573.1:0-3531 GCA_041581405.1 Burkholderiaceae bacterium | reverse complement strand
GGTGAGCAGGTGTATCAGCCGGTCTGGCTTGTCCGCGTCGCGGGGTGGGCATGGTCGTCAACCCGTTTGATCCTGCAACCAGGCCAGCAATTGCAGCACGACCGGCTTGGTTTCCTGTTGTTCGGGGCGCACCAGGTAGTAGGCGCGTTCGGCCTCGAGCGCATGGGCGCAGGCCTGCACCAGTTGCCCGGCGGCCAGTTCGTGTTCGACCAGCAGGCGTGGCACGAGCGCAACACCCATGGCATGTACGGCCGCGGCCACCGTCAGCGAAAACAGCTCGTAGCGCGGGCCCGCCAATGCCATCGGGGCCGCGACCGAGGCGCGCTGGAACCATTGGCGCCAGGCCTGCGGTCGGGTGCTTTGCTGCAGCAAGGGCATGGTGGCCAGTTCGTCGGGCGTACGCATGCGTCCGTCCGGCAGCAGCGCGGGCGCGCAGACCGGTACCAGGTCCTCCTGCAGCAACAGGGTCGACCGGGTGCCGGCCCAGTTGCGCAGTTGCTGCGGGGTGCCGGCATACAGCGCCGCGTCGAAATCGGTGTCGGCAAACAGGAATGGCCGGGTCCGGGTTTCGATATGCACGACCAGCTGCGGATGGCGCCGCGCCAGGTCGGGCAGGCGCGGGATCAGCCAGCGGCTGGCGAAGGTGGGCACCGCGGCCAGCAGCACGGTCTGCTGTGCGCCATGGCCCGACATGGCCTCCAGCGTATCGCGTTCGAGCGCCTGCAGGCGCGGCGCGATCTGGTGCGCATAGGCACTGCCGCGTTCGGTCAGGGCCACGCCGTGACGGGTACGCTGAAACAAGGCCTGTCCGAGGTAATGCTCCAGCGCGGAGATCTGGCGCGACACCGCACTTTGCGTCAGCGCCAGCTCCTGCGCGGCCCGCGTATAACTTTCGTGCCGGGCCGCGGCATCGAAACAGGCCAGTGCCTGCAGGGAGGGTATCTTGCGCCGCATGGTGTGAAGAATACACACAACTGGATGCGTCGTGAAGCCGTGTCCATGCGTCAAGTCGTTGAAATAAAAGACATATGCCGTCGTCGGCAGGTCGGTCCTCGCCACGGGTTGCGATCCAGTCATGCGAAAACCTCATTTCTGGGTTCCGAATTTGCGGTTGTCCCCGGCGCCGCCTGCCACTACGATCGGGCCTGTATCGACCAATCCAGGAGCAACGGCATGGCCCACGCGGCATTCAACTGGCAGGATCCCTTCCTGCTCGAGTCCCAACTCAGCGACGACGAACGCATGGTGCGCGAGGCCGCGGCGGCCTATTGCCAGGACAAGCTGCAGCCGCGTGTGATCGAGGCGTTCCGCAACGGCACGACCGACGTGGCGATCTTCCGCGAGATGGGCGAACTCGGCCTGCTCGGCCCGACGATTCCGGAGCAATACGGCGGCCCGGGCCTGAACTACGTGGCCTACGGCCTGATCGCACGCGAAGTCGAGCGGGTCGACTCGGGTTACCGCTCGATGATGAGCGTGCAGTCCTCGCTGGTCATGGTGCCGATCTTCGAATTCGGCACCGAGGCGCAGAAGCAGAAATACCTGCCCAAACTCGCCACCGGCGAGTGGATCGGCTGTTTCGGCCTGACCGAGCCCGACCACGGTTCCGACCCCGGCTCCATGGCCACGCGTGCCCACAAGGTTGCCGGTGGTTACAAACTGAGCGGCTCCAAGATGTGGATTTCCAACAGCCCGATGGCCGACGTGTTCGTCGTCTGGGCCAAGGAAGTGTCCGAATCCGGCCAGGTCGGACCGATCCGCGGCTTCGTGCTCGAGAAAGGTGCCAAGGGCCTGAGCGCGCCGCCGATCCACGGCAAGGTCGGCCTGCGCGCGTCGGTCACCGGCGAAATCGTCATGGACGGCGTGTTCTGCCCGGAGGAAAACGCCTTTCCCGAGGTGCAGGGCCTCAAGGGTCCGTTCACCTGCCTGAACTCGGCGCGTTACGGCATCGCCTGGGGCGCACTGGGTGCGGCCGAGGACTGCTGGCTGCGTGCGCGCCAGTACACGCTGGATCGCAAGCAGTTCGGCCGTCCGCTGGCGGCTAACCAGCTGATCCAGAAGAAGCTGGCCGACATGCAGACCGAGATCTCGCTCGGCCTGCAGGGCTGCCTGCGCCTGGGCCGCATGAAGGACGAAGGCACGGCATCGGTGGAGATCACGTCCATCCTCAAGCGCAACTCGTGCGGCAAGTCGCTCGACATCGCCCGCATGGCGCGCGACATGATGGGCGGCAACGGCATCTCCGACGAGTTCGGCGTGGCGCGCCACCTGGTGAACCTGGAGGTGGTCAACACCTATGAAGGCACGCACGACATCCATGCGCTGATCCTGGGCCGCGCCCAGACCGGCATCGCCGCGTTCGCCAATTAGGATGAAGGACGCCCCCCGTCTGTCCGGCTTCACTGCGTGTAAGCCGGCCGAACCCCCCACCGGGGGGCAGGTCGGCCGCTTCGCAGCGACCGTGCGCGGCGGCCCCTGGATGGGCGAGCAGCGCCCAGGATACTGAAATGACCCATACCGAAAAAGCCGCGGCTGCGGCCGTTCAGGACACCGCGGACGGCACAGCGACGCCGGGCTCGCATGGCGGCGCGTTGTCGCATCTGAAAGTGCTGGACCTGTCGCGCGTGCTGGCCGGGCCCTGGTGCACCCAGATGCTGGCCGACCTGGGCGCCGACGTGGTCAAGGTCGAGCGTCCCGGCGAGGGCGACGACACCCGGCACTGGGGGCCTCCGTTCATGCCCGATGCCGACGGCAAGGACACGACGCAGGCGACCTATTTCAACGGTACCAACCGCAACAAGCGGTCCATCACGGTCAACCTGTCCACGCCCGAGGGCCAGGCGCTGGTGCGCCAGATGGCCGAGCACAGCGACATCGTGGTCGAGAACTTCAAGCTCGGCGGCCTGAAGGCCTACGGCCTGGACTACGCCAGTCTGCAGGCACTGAACCCGCGCCTGATCTATTGCTCGATCACCGGCTTCGGCCAGTTCGGGCCGTACGCGGAACGTGCCGGCTACGACCTGATGATCCAGGCCATGAGCGGCATGATGAGCATCACCGGTCGCGCCGACGATCAGCCCGGCGGCGGGCCGCTGCGCGTGGGCGTGGCGCTGACCGACCTGTTCACCGGGGTCTATGCGACCTCGGCCATCCTGGCGGCGCTGGAAGTGCGCCACCGCACCGGCGAGGGCCAGCATATCGACATGGCCTTGCTCGACGTGGGCATGGCCATCCTGGCCAACCAGGCCAGCGGGTATCTCAACACCGGCAAGGTGCCGCAGCGCCAGGGCAACAGCCACCCCAGCCTGGCGCCGTACCAGGACTTCCCGACCCGCGACGGCGCCATGTTGCTGGCGATCGGCAACGACGGCCAGTTCAGCCGCTTCTGCAAGGCCGCCGGCAAGCCGGAATGGAGCACCGACCCGCGTTTTTCCGGCATGGGCGCGCGCGTGCGCAACCGCCAGGAACTGATCCCGCTGATGGAGACCGTGACCCGCACCCGCGACACCGCCGACTGGATCGCGCTGCTCG
>JBFIDI010000572.1:0-3545 GCA_041581405.1 Burkholderiaceae bacterium | reverse complement strand
GCGGTCCAGCGCCTTGACCCGGCTTTGCGCCTGCTTGGCCTTGCTCGCCTTGGCCTTGAAGCGCGAGATGAATTTCTGCAGATGGGCGATCTTTTCCTGCTGCTTGGCATACGCGTTCTGCTGCAGCTCCATCTGCTCGGCGCGCATGTCCTCGAACTTGCTGTAGTTGCCGCCGTAACGCACGAGCTTGGCCGCGTCGATGTGCAGCGTCACGTCGGTCACGGCATCGAGGAATTCGCGGTCGTGGCTGATCACCAGCATCGTGCCTTCGAACTTCTTGAGCCAGGCCTCGAGCCAGACCAGCGCGTCCAGGTCCAGGTGGTTGGTCGGCTCGTCGAGCAGCAGCAGGTCGGCCGGACACATCAGCGCACGCGCCAGTTGCAGCCGCATGCGCCAGCCGCCGGAAAAGCTGTTGACCGGGTTCTCGAGTTCGGTGGTCTTGAACCCCAGCCCGAGGATCAGCGCCTGGGCCCGGGCCGGCGCGTCATGGGCGCCGGCGTCGTGCAGTTCCATGTAGGCATGGGCCATGCGGTCGCCGTCGTCGCTGGCCTCGGCCGCCGCCACTTCTTCCTGTGCCGCGAGCAGGCGCACGTCGCCCTGGATCACGAATTCGGTGGCCGACATGTCGGTCTCGGGCATGTTCTGCGCCACCTGGCCCATGCGCCACTGCGCGGGCACGCTGAAGTCGCCGGCGTCCTCGTGCAACGAGCCGTCGAGCAACGCGAACAGCGAGGACTTGCCGGCGCCGTTGCGTCCGACCAGGCCGACCTTCTCGCCGGGGTTCAGGGTCACGGACGCGTTGTCCAGCAGGACCTTGGTTCCGCGGCGCAGGGTGACGTTCTTCAGGGTGATCATGATCGATGGCAATACGGCCGTTCATCCGGCCGGGTCTCGTATTCAGGTGGTTGGCAGGGCCAGCAAGGCGTCGCGCCCGAGCAGGCAGACCTGGTCGGCGCCGGCACTGGTCTCGAGCCACAGAGCCGGCAGGCCGGGGAACGCCGCTTCGAAATAGTCCCGTTCGTGGCCGATCTCGAGCACCAGCGAACCGTGTGGTTGCAGGAAGGCGGCCGCGTCGCGCAGCAGCCGGCGCACGAAATCCATGCCGTCCGCGCCGCCGGCCAGTGCCAGTTCAGGCTCGGCCCGGTATTCAGCCGGCAATTGTGCCATGCTGGCGCTGTTCACGTACGGGGGGTTGCACAGGATCATGTCGTAGAGCCCTTGCGCCGCCGCCAGGCCGTCACCCTGGCACAAGCGGACACGCTCCTCGAGCCCATGGCGTTGCAGGTTGCTGCGTGCCACGGCCAATGCGTCGACCGAAATGTCGGCCGCATCGATGCGCAGCTGCGGCCAGGCCAGCGCGGCCAGGATGGCCAGGCTGCCGCCGCCGGTGCACAGGTCGAGCAGGCGCTGCGCGTGGTCCGGCATCCAGGCGTCCAGCACGCCGCCGGCGATCAGTTCGCCGATCAGGCTGCGCGGCACGATGCAACGTTCGTCGACGTGAAACGGCACGCCCTGCAGCCAGGCCTCGCCGGTGAGATAGGCCGCCGGCTTGCGCGAGTCGATGCGTTGCCGCACCAGCGCCCGCACCCGGCCGGCGTCGGAGTCGTCGACCTCGCGCTCCGCCACGCCCCGGGGGCCGTCGAGCGCGGTGTCCAGCGGCAGTCCCAGGCGCCACAAGACCAGCCAGGCGGCCTCGTCCCAGGCATTGGTCGTGCCGTGCCCGAACGACACCTCGGCCGCCTCCAGCGCCTGGGCGCTGGTGTCTATCAGTTGTCCGATGTTCATGGCCGTGCCTGTGCCTCCAGCGTTTCGAGGATACGCCGGTAGATGTTCGTCAGGGGCTCGATGTCGGCCAGCGCAATGTGTTCGTCGATCTGGTGGATCGATGCGTTGGGCGGGCCCAGCTCGACCACCTGCGGACAGATGCGCGCGAGGAATCGCGCGTCGCTGGTGCCCCCGGTCGTGGACACGGTGGTCTCCAGGCCGGTCTCGTCGCGGATGGCCGCGGTCGCGGCCCGCACCAGCGCGCCGGGCTCGGTGACGAAGGGTTCGGCGCCCAGGTTCCATTGCAGCGAGGTCTGCAGCCCGTGGCGCTCGAGCACCTGCTGCAGGCGCTGCTGCAGCTGCGCAGGCGTGCTGGCGGTCGAGAAGCGGAAGTTGAAGTCGACCACGGCGCTGCCCGGGATGACGTTGCCCGCGCCGGTGCCGGCGTGCATGTTGCTGACCTGCCAGGTCGTGGGCGGGAAGAAGGCATTACCCTCGTCCCAGCGGGTGGCCGCCAGTTCGGCCAGCGCCGGCGCCGCCAGGTGGACCGCGTTGCGGGCCAGCTGCGGATACGCCACATGGCCTTGTTGCCCGTGGACCGTGAGCCGGCCACTGAGGCTGCCGCGGCGGCCGTTCTTGATCGTGTCGCCGGTGCGCGCGACCGCGGTCGGCTCGCCGACCACGCAGTAGTCGACCTGCTCGCCATGGTTCTGCAGCCAGTTGCAGACCTGCCGCGTGCCGTCGCGCGCCGGGCCTTCCTCGTCACTGGTGAGCAGCAGGCCGATCGACAGATGCGGCTCGGGCCGGTCGGCAAGAAAGTTCTCGATCGCCACGACGAAGGCCGCCAGCGAGGTCTTCATGTCGCTGGCGCCGCGCCCGTACAGCCGGCCGTCGCGAAGGGTGGGCACGAACGGGTCGCTCGTCCATTGCTCGACCGGTCCGGTGGGGACCACGTCGGTGTGGCCGGCGAACACCAGCAGCGGCGCACGCGCGCCGGCGCCCTGGCGTTTCGCCCACAGGTTCGACACGCGCCATGTGTCGGGGCCGAAGGGCAGGTGCCGGCATTCGAAGCCGATGGCCGCCAGGCGCTGCGCGATGATCGGCTGGCATCTGGCATCCGCCGGCGTCACGGAGGCCTGTGCGATCAGTCGTTCGGTCAGCGCCAGCGTGGCCGACATCAATGCTTGACGTCCAGGGTGATCTCGGTGAACGAAGGTTCGTCGTCCGGCTCTTCCTCCTGCTTGGGCGTGCGAACCAGCGAGAAGTCGTTTTCCATGCGCCACATCAGGTTGGTCGGCGAATCGGAATTGGCCAGGCCTTCCTTGCGGTCCACGATGCCTTCGACGATCAGGCGCGCGATGTCGGCCTCGAAGCTCTGCGAGCCTTCGGCCATGGCTTTTTCCATCGCCTCCTTGATGCCGGAGAAATCGCCCTTGCCGATCAGTTCGGCAATCAGCTTGGTGTTGAGCAGCACCTCGACCGACGGCACCCGGCCGCCGGAGACGGTGCGCAGCAGGCGCTGCGACACCACGGCCTTGAGCGCGGCGGCCAGGTCGCCCAGCATGGTCTCGCGCACCTCGACCGGATAGAAACTCAGGATGCGGTTCAGCGCCTGGTAGCTGTTGTTGGCATGCATCGTCGCCAGGCACAGATGGCCGGACTGCGCATAGGCCAGTGCCGCGGACATGGTCTCGCGGTCGCGGATTTCGCCGACCAGGATCACATCCGGCGCCTGGCGCAGCGCATTCTTCAGCGCAACTTCCAGTGACTCGGTGTCGGTG
>JBFIDI010000571.1:0-3547 GCA_041581405.1 Burkholderiaceae bacterium | reverse complement strand
TGCTGCGCCTGTCCGACGGCCGTGCGCTGGCGTACCGCTGCGACGGCGCCTTGTACCGGCCGCGCAGCGACGATGGGCCGGCGCTGGTGCTGCTGCGCCTGCGCCCCAAGCAGCAGGCCGTTGCCCAGTTCAGCCACCTCAACGAGCGTATCGACATGTTGTCGCACGAGGTCGCGCGCCGGCGCGCCACCGAGGCCCAGCTGCGCGCGAGCACCGAACGCCTGCAGCAGGCCGACCAACGCAAGGACGAGTTCCTGTCCATGCTGGCCCACGAACTGCGCAATCCGCTGGCGCCGTTGCACATGGGCGTGCAGTTGCTCGAGCGCAAGCACGGCAGCCTGCCCGACGTGGGCCGGCTGACCCGGATGATGGCGCGCCAGACCCGGCACATGGTGCGCCTGATCGACGACCTGCTCGACGTGTCGCGGCTCACGCGCGGCACCATCGAATTGCGGCACGACCGGTTCGCATTGGCCCAGGCCATCGAGCAGGCGGTCGAGATGCAGCGCCCGGCGCTGCAGGCGCGTGGCCTGACGCTCGGCCTGAAGCTGGCCAGCAACATGCCGGACCTGCACGGCGACCTGGCCCGCGTGGTGCAGGTGTTCGCCAACCTGCTCTCCAATGCCGGCAAGTTCACCGACAGCGGCGGCAGCGTCGGCATCGTGTCGCGACGCGAAGGCGGGCAGGCGGTGGTGGTGGTGCGCGATACCGGCGTCGGCATCCCGGCCGAACTGCTGCCCCAGGTGTTCGACCTGTTCGTGCAGGGCGAACGATCGCTGGACCGTTCCCAGGGCGGCCTGGGTGTGGGCCTGACCATCGTGCGCTCCATCGTGCAGCAACACGGCGGCACGGTGCGCGCAAGCAGTGCGGGCCGGGGCTGCGGCAGTCAGTTCGAAGTGCGGCTGCCGCTGGCGCCGGCGGAGTCACCGGCCATGACGACCAATGCCGAACCGGCGCCCACGCCTACCCCGTCCACAGCCGGCACCGCGGCCGACGCTTCCGCGTTGCGCCTGCTCGTGGTGGACGACAACGTCGACGCCGCGCAGACCTTGTGCAGCCTGCTCGAGAGCTGGGGCCACCATGTCGCCTGCGCCCACGACGGCCCCGAGGCCCTGACGCGCATCGCCGAGTGCGACCCCGAGGTTCTGCTGCTGGACATCGGCCTGCCCGGCATGGACGGCTACGCGCTGGCGCAAGCCGTGCGGCAACAACCGCGCGCGGACGACCAGCCGCGGCTGCTGGTCGCGGTCACCGGTTACGGCGACGCCGCGGCACGCCAACGCAGCGCCGAGGCCGGATACGACGAGCACCTGACCAAGCCGGTGGATGCCGATGCGCTGGCGCGGGTGCTGCAGGAGTTCGTGGCGCAGCGGAGTCGGTAGGGGGTCAAGGAGATGGATCATTTGTGCAATAGTCAACCGGGACCACCCCCATCGTATGACGCCGAAAACACGCCCGGGGCTGCTTGCCTGCCGCTCGTCGTGACTGGCGCACCGATGACGCAGATTGCATGACGGTACGGGACATACGCACGATTCCGACACTGATGTCGGATGTGCGACTGGAGGCGATTCCCCAACAGCCAGAAATAAGGGTCAGCTCCTTTGCGCTTGAGCGGGAGCCCGTATACGAGGGGTCAGGCGGCAGCCTCAGCCCGCACCCTGAAAGCGACTGTCGAGCCGTTGGAGTTCATGCGCCCGGGCATCGCGTGACGAAGCAACTTCACTGGCGTTCTGAAATCAGCTTGCCTACCGCGTTGTCGACAACCAGCGGGGTTTCAAAGTACCGAATGCTTGGCTCGCTCCCATATGAAGCCAGTAACCGTTGCCGCCACGCTTCGCCGTGCGCTTGTTGCGCAGACGTCTTGTTCTTCCAGAGGTAGAAGGCTCCCGCCTGTCCTGCTTGCGGGTCATAGATGAACGTCTTGCGTATCAGATCAGGTTCAGTCTGCCACCTCGGAGCAATTTCGTTCATGCCTGCGACGACTTCGTCGCGTGTGATGCCGGATGGCAGATCGAAAAGTACGTACTCGGTGATCATGTTCGCAATGGTGGGGTTATGTGCCGCCTGACGCTGGCGGTCAGCCGACGCCGAAGGTGGTCGGATGCAGGGATGGGATGGACTCCCCCGTTGGCTTGCGCCACATGGGCGCTCTGGTCTTCATTGGCGTGGGGATCATCAGGTCTTCAGCGTTCGCAAGGAGTCCGACATGAATGCTACAACGGTTGCCGTCGATTGGGCAAAGTCTGTTTTCCAACTCGCCGTGGCCGATGACGCCTGGCGCGTCGTTGAAACGCATCGCCTCACCCGCACCCAGTTCGAACGCTGGTTCGCCAACTGCGAAGTGTCCCTGGTCATCATGGAGGCCTGCTGCTCGGCCCACCACCGGGCGCGCAGGCTCACCCGTCTGGGTATCGAGGTCAAGCTGCTGCCGGTTCAATACGTGCTGGCTTACGTCAAGCGCAACAAGGCCGCCTGCGCACTGGCCCACAAGATGGCCCGGATTGGTTATGCAACCTTGCCCGACAGAGAGCCATTCGCCGAAGGCACGGTGCGGCTGAGCAAGAAGGTAAGCCGCCAGGCGTTCGTCATGCCGGCCTGACCAACATCCAACAGCCGTCACCAGCAAAGAATCGCACCACTCACCCATCGAAGCTTGCGACGAGATTGAGCGACCATTCAATGGCCAACCGGGACCACCCCACATCGTTTGACGCCGATAACTCTTCCGGCTGCTTCTTGCCTGCCGCTCGTAGCGACTGGCGCACCGATGACGCAGATTCCATGTCGGCACGGGACATACGCACGATCCCACCACAGATGCCGGATCTACGACTGCAGGCGCTTCCCCAACAGCCAACACTATCGATCAGTCTCTTGCGCTTGAGGGGGAGTCCATATACGAATGGTTAGGCCCCTTTTTTTGCTGAGTAGTTACAGTAGGCCTCTTTGCCAATTTTGATGGCCGCATACAAGCAGACGGCAACGAAACCCGAAAGTAAGGTTGCCGGAGCACCAACAGTTGCTCCAAGAAAAGTGGCGATCAAGCCAACAATGGCAGTTGTCGACTTCTTTTGGAGATCGGTGATCTGCTTCCATAGTGCCTTGTATTTCTTGTCGTCCGTGCATAGAAATAGATGCATCTCCGACTTTACGTAGTCCCAGTATTTCTTATCGGGCCTCTTGTCATCAGGAATTCCCGGTTTGGCTGAGGCCTGTGGCTGAAATCGACCACCGTGATACATGAAGTTTGCAACCTCGTCTTCAGTCGATACAGCACCTATCTCCCATGCAATAAGCGGCGGCGCTTTGTGCGTGAGTTCGTTTGGCTTGATGGATTGAAGGAGCTCTTGAGTATGCATAGGCGCTTTCTATGGGGCCTAACGCAACGCTGTGCCGCGCCCGCAGGGCGTCGGAACCAGTGATGGGATGGACTCCCCCGTTTGTTTGCGCCACATTGGCGCTCTGGTCTTCATTGGCGTGGGGATCAGGTCTTCAACATTCGTAAGGAGTCCGACATGAATGCTACAACCGTTGCCGTCGATTT
>JBFIDI010000570.1:0-3557 GCA_041581405.1 Burkholderiaceae bacterium | reverse complement strand
TCGTGGAGGATGCCGACGCGACAGCCTCAGGCCAAGCGCCACCGGCCATTGGAAACCCCGGTGGACGCTCCTGGCTGCAACCGCATGCGGCCAGCACAATACCCCAGACGAGGCATCTCATCGTGAACCTCCGCGCGCCGATGCTGCAGCGCAGCGGCGGACCCAGGAACAACGCACCATGGGAAACACGGTCAGCGCGCCGGCCCTCAGTTCAGCCGGCCCACCGCGATGCTCTTGCAGCCTTCGACGGGCTGGTACGTCGAGTTGCGGTACATCGACCAGGTGTATCCGGCGATTTCTCCGGTCGTGACGTTCTTGTACAGGCGAATCGTGCTGATGCCGGCACCGGTCGCCGTGACGCTGCCGGTTGTCCGCGTGTCCGTATACACCTGCTTGGCCGTGTCCACGGCAGGGCGGGGCGAGCTGGTGGAATCCGCGATCGTCACTTCGTACTGGACGGTGCCTGCGATGATGGGCTCCGTATCGACGGTGCGGCGTCTTGCCGCAGACAGCGCGATCATGGTGTGGCCGGTTGCCGAGGAATTGGCGCACGGGAGGTAGGTCGAGGCCAGAATATCGTTGCGCTCGATATCCTCCGGCTTCGCCACGCGGTGGAAGTGTCTCTGGTTCACGATCGCATGGTGGTACTCGCTCGACGTGGGACTGCTGCTGCCCAGCATGCTCTTGAACGTCGTCGCCGA
Source organism: Burkholderiaceae bacterium (assembly GCA_041581405.1). Classification (GTDB taxonomy): domain Bacteria; phylum Pseudomonadota; class Gammaproteobacteria; order Burkholderiales; family Burkholderiaceae_C; genus CAISIP01. The sequence goes on along the minus strand of JBFIDI010000570.1, from coordinate 2,856 downwards.
GATGCCGTAGGCGGCCCTGATCACGCGCGTCACGAACGGCGAACAGGCGGATGCGTTCTGGTACCGGGTGGCGCCAAGCACACCCGGCCATGTGACCGTCGTGGGGCTGCTTTGATAGACGTTGTCTGCCGGCGCGACGCGGGCCACCAGATCTTCGGCCCAACTCGCATGCGTCCGGTATTCGGCCGCCTGGGCGCCGCCGCCCCATTGCAGCATCAGGGTCGCAGCCAGAGCGGTCCCCATGCCCGACAACCGGAGGCTGCGTTTGCCGTTGCTGGCCCGTGCGCAGCGCGGCAGCTTCGGCGCTGGTGCCGCCTGCGCTCGATCGAGGCCTGCTGCGGCGGGAACGGCGGCGGGACGGGCGCCGAAAGCGTGGGGGAGGGGCATTGCCGGTTCCTGTGTCGAGTGAGCTCCGATGGTAGGTGCGCGGGTGCACCCATCGAAAGCACTAAGTCACGGAAACCGACACCTTGTTGCGGTGCTCTTGTCGAAGCCCTGGATCGGGGCGGGACGGACCGGGCACAGGCATGCGGGCATGCCGGCCCGGTCGATCGTGAAGACTGGGCGGCACCGTCAGCGACGGTGCGCCGCCACGCAACTCACATCAGCAGGTGTTCACCCGCGTTGTCGCCGCCCAGCGTCACGTAGTTGACCTTGCGGATGTCCATCAGCTTGCGTCCGCCGGCGTAGCTGATCGAGCTCTGGATGTCTTGTTCCATCTCGGTCAGCGTCTCCGAGAGTTTGCCCTTGATCGGCTCGAGGATGCGCTTGCCTTCGACGTGTTTGTATTCGCCCTTGTTGAAGTCGCTGGCTGAGCCGTAATATTCCTTGAACAGGCGGCCGTCGACCTCCACCGTCTGGCCCGGGCTTTCCTCGTGGCCGGCCAGCATGGAGCCGATCATGACCATGGTCGCGCCGAAGCGGATGCTCTTGGCGATGTCGCCGTGGTGGCGGATGCCGCCGTCGGCGATGATCGGCTTGGTCGCGACGCGTGCGCACCACTTCAGCGCCGAGAGCTGCCAGCCGCCGGTGCCGAAGCCGGTCTTGAGCTTGGTGATGCAGACCTTGCCCGGCCCGATGCCGACCTTGGTTGCGTCGGCGCCCCAGTTCTCCAGGTCGATCACGGCCTCGGGCGTACCCACGTTGCCGGCGATGACGAACGCGCCCGGCAGCTTGACCTTGAGGCATTCGATCATGTTCTTGACGCTGTCGGCGTGGCCGTGCGCGATGTCGATCGTGATGTATTCGGGGCACAGGCCGAGCGCGACGAACTGGTCCACCGTCGCGTAGTCGGCCTTCTTGACGCCCAGCGAGATCGATGCGTACAGGCCCTTGGCCTTCATGGCCTGGACGAAGGCGACGTTGTCCAGGTCGAAGCGGTGCATGACATAGAAGTAGCCGTTTTCGGCCAGCCAGGCGCAGATCGACTCGTCGACGACAGTCTTCATGTTGGCCGGCACCACCGGAATGCGGAACTGCCGCCCCCCGAGTTCGGTGCTGGCATCACATTCGGAGCGGCTCTCCACGCGGCATTTGCGCGGCAGCAGCAGAATGTTCTCGTAATCGAATATTTCCATGGTGTTTCCCCAAGCGTTGGACGACTGTCGGCATGAACAGATGAGCGCTTGGATCGGGCCCGGTTCGGGCCGCGCCACCCCGGGGGACGCGGAAACGAAAACCGGGCCACAAATGCTTGGGCCCGGTGCTTGATTCTAGCAGCGTGGGGTGACGCCGAGCCTGCCGGCCTTGCGGCCATGCCGCGCGCATGGGTTCCTACAATCGTCCGATGCACCCAATGCCAACCCCTTCCCAGGCGCCCGCCGGCGGCCTCGTGGACAGCCTCAATCCCGAACAACGCGCGGCCGTCACGCTGCCGGCCGAACACGCGCTGATCCTGGCCGGGGCCGGCTCGGGCAAGACCCGCGTGTTGACCACGCGTATCGCCTGGTTGCTGCAGACCGGCCAGGTGTCGCCGGCCGGCATCCTGGCCGTGACCTTCACCAACAAGGCGGCCAAGGAGATGATGACGCGCCTGACCAGCATGTTGCCGGTCAACGTGCGCGGCATGTGGATCGGAACCTTCCACGGTTTGTGCAATCGATTCCTGCGCGCGCACTACAAGCTGGCCAACCTGCCGCAGGCGTTCCAGATCCTGGACACGCAGGACCAGCTCTCGGCGATCAAGCGCCTGGTCAAGCAGTACCAGATCGACGACGAACGTTTCCCGCCCAAGCAGCTGGTGTGGTTCATCGCCGGCTGCAAGGAGGACGGACTGCGGCCCAACATGGTCGACGCGCGCGACGCCGACACGCGCAAGAAGGTCGAGATCTACCAGCTCTACGAGGAGCAGTGCCAGCGCGAAGGCGTGGTCGACTTCGGCGAACTGATGCTGCGCAGCTTCGAGCTGCTGCGCGACAACGATCCGATCCGCGAACATTACCAGCGGCGGTTCCGCCACATCCTGATCGACGAGTTTCAGGACACCAACAAGTTGCAATACGCCTGGATCAAGCTGCTGGCCGGTGGCAGCGGCAACGCCACCGTGGCCGGCGACCCGGACTTCCGCCCCACCGGTTGCGTGCTGGCCGTGGGCGACGACGACCAGAGCATCTATGCGTTTCGCGGCGCGCGGGTCGGCAACATGGCCGACTTCGTGCGCGAGTTCGACGTGCAGCACCAGATCAAGCTCGAGCAGAACTACCGCAGCTACAGCAACATCCTGGACAGCGCCAACGCGCTGATCAGCCACAACGCCAAGCGCCTGGGCAAGAACCTGCGCACCGACCAGGGGCCGGGCGAGCCGGTGCGGGTCTACGAGTCGCCGAGCGACTTTGCCGAGGCGCAGTGGATGGTCGA
>JBFIDI010000569.1:0-3560 GCA_041581405.1 Burkholderiaceae bacterium | reverse complement strand
GGGCCGGCGGGCCGACCGACCTGCCGCCGCGCCAGATCGCCACCTACCTCGAGAAGAAGTTCAAGCAACCCGTCATCGTGGAAAACCGCACCGGCGGCGCCGGTGTCATCGGTGTCGGTGCCGTCGCGCGCAGCGCGCCGGACGGCTACACGCTGGGCACGTTCACGTCGGGGCCGACGATCATCGCGCCCAAGCTGCGTTCCGTTCCGTACGACGCGCAGACCGACTTCACGCCGATCGCGCAGATCGGCGAGTTCTCCATTCCGGTGTGCGTGTTGCCCAGCCAGCCGTGGAAGACCTTTGCCGACATGGTGGCCCAGGCCCGTGCCAAGCCCGGTTCGGTGACCTACAGCACGGTGGGCAGCGGCAGCGGTGCCAACGTGTTCATGGAGACCGTCGGCAGGACCGAGGGCGTGAAGTTCACGCACGTGCCGTTCTCGGGAGGTGCGGGCGGCATCGCGGCCCTGCTCGGCGGGCATGTCACGGCGTCGCTCGATGCCGCGCTGGGCAAGCAGGCCGCCACCGGCGAATGCCGCGCGCTGGCCACCATGGGCAGCGCGCGCCTGCCGGACCTGCCCCACGTGCCGACCTTCAAGGAACTGGGCTACACCAAGGCCGAGCCCGCGCTCTGGCTGGGTATCGTCGGCCCGGCCGGTGTCCCGCCGGACATCGTCAAGAAGTTGTCCGACGCCATCCTCGAAGCCACGCAGCAGCCCGAGTACAAGGCCTTGCTCAAGCAGTTGCTGCTCAACGACCAGACCGCCACCGCCGCGCAGTTCAAGGCTACCGTGGCGTCCGACGATGCCAGCATGACGGCGATGATCAAGGACCTTGGCCTGGCCAGGAAGTAGACCATGGGCCCGCTGGTCTCGTTCGCACTGCTGGTTGTCGGCCTGTACGGCAGCTACCACTCGTGGAGCCTCGGTCTGTGGGGTGAGGGCGAGCCAGGGGTCGGGCTCTTCCCCTTCCTGTTCTCGGCATTGCTTGCGCTGTTCATGGTGATCCACCTGTCGGCCACCCGTCTCGTGTTGCCGGACCGCGGGACCTGGGCGGCCCTGCGCAGCCATCGGCGCCTGCTGGCCTACCTGACCGGCCTCGGGCTGTATGTGGTCAGCTTCGCATCGCTCGGTTTCGTGGTGAGCAGCACGCTCGGCTTCGTCGTCATCATGCGGGTGGGCGAGGGGCTGGGCTGGAAGAAGATCATCCTGGTGACGGGCGTGAGCCTGGCCGTCACCCTTGTCATCCTGCAGCGCCTGCTCGGCGTGCCCCTGCCGGCGGGCGTGTTCGCCTGAGCCGCGCGCTGCCAACCATCCGAGGCCCCATGGACTTCCTGTCGAACCTGCAGCTGGGGATGTCGATCGCCCTGTCCTGGCACAACCTGACGTATTGCCTGATCGGGGTCTTCCTCGGCACGGCCGTGGGCGTCATGCCGGGGCTGGGCTCGGCCGCGACCATGTCGCTGCTGCTGCCGATCACGTTCGGCATGGATCCGGCGTCCGCCGTCATCATGCTGGCCGGGATCTACTACGGCACCGCCTACGGTGGTTCGATCACGTCGATCCTGCTCAACATCCCGGGCGAGGCCGCGTCCGTCGTGACCTGCATCGACGGCTACAAGATGGCCAAGAACGGACGCGCCGGTGCCGCGTTGGGCATTGCCGCCTTCGGCTCGTTCATCGCCGGTACGCTGGCGGTACTGGCGATCTCCTTCCTCGGTCCGGCCGTGGCCAGTGTCGCGCTGCGTTTCGGGCCGCCCGAATACACGGCCCTCGTTCTGCTGGGTCTGGTCCTGATCTGCTTCATGAGCGAGTCCAGCATGCTGCATGGCCTGATCATGGTGGCGCTGGGGCTGCTGCTCAGCACCGTCGGGCTGGACCCGATACTGGCGACGGAGCGATTCACGTTCGGCCAGGTCGCCCTGTACGACGGCATCCACATCGCGGTGATATCGATCGGGCTCTTCGGCATCTCGGAGGTCCTGATCACCGCGGCCAGGCGCGCCGACGACATCGACGTCCTGCAGCAGCCGCGCCGCCTGCGCGAAATGCTGCCCAGCCGGGCGGACTGGAAACGCAGCGCCGGGCCGATCGGCCGCGGCTCGGTGATCGGGTTCTTCCTCGGGCTGATACCGGGTGGCGGCGGCATCATTGCGTCGTTCACGTCGTACGTCGTGGAGAAGCGGTTTGCGCGGAACCCGAAGGAGTTCGGCAAGGGCGCCATCGAAGGTGTCGCCGGCCCCGAGGCGGCCAACAACGCCGGGGTGCAGGCGACGTTCCTGCCCTTGCTGACGCTGGGCCTGCCGACCAACGTCGTGCTCGCCATCATGATGGGGGCACTGCTCGTGCACGGCATCACGCCCGGCCCCCAGCTGATGGTGAACCACCCGGATGTCTTCTGGGGCGTGATCGCCAGCATGTACGTGGGCAACGTCATGCTGCTGATCCTGAACGTGCCGCTGATCGCGTTGTTCGTCAGCATGCTGCGCATACCGTTCGCGATCCTGGGCCCGCTCATCCTGATGTTCTGCATGACCGGTGCCTACAGCCTGAACAACAACATCTCCGATGTGTATGCCGTGTGTGTGTTCGGCCTCGTCGGGTTTGTGTTGCGGTTGGCCAGGTTCGACCCGGCGCCACTCATCCTGGCGTTCGCGCTGGGGCAGATCTTCGAATCGTCGTTGCGCCAGTCGCTGCTGATGGGCATGGGAAGTCCGGCCATCTTCGTGGAGCGGCCGATCTCCGCGGCCTGCCTGGTGCTGGCCGCGGTCTTGCTGGTGACGGCTGTCGCGCGGCTCAACCGCAAGGCGCCGGCGCTGGCCTGAGGCGGCGCCGGGCCCTGGGGCCGTCGCGCGCCGCGGGCTGGCCGTGGAGGGTTCGCGCGGGCGCCCGGCGGGGTGCCGAACACGGGCCACGTCCGGACACGCCGTCGGCCACGCATTGACGCGACCCGCGGCCGCGGTGATCATCGTGCGCATGGACGTCGCGCACCCGGAATACCCCAGCTTCGCCGCACTGGCCGCGGCGTGTGACGAAGGGCGGGAATTCATCCGCCACTGCCGCTTCCGGGCCCGCTCGCGCGTGGCCATCCTCGCGCCGCACGGCGGGCGCATCGAACCGCATACCGACCAGATCGCCACCGACATTGCCGGTGCCGAGTTCAGCCTGTATACCTTCCGCTCGCTGGTGTCGCGCGCGCAGGCCAACCTGCACATCACCAGCCACCACTTCGACGACCCCGCCTGCATCGACCCGTTGTCGCGCCACCCGTACGTGGTGACGGTGCACGGCTGCCGGGTCGACGGCGAACAAGCCTTGCTCGGCGGCCTGGACACGGAGCTGCTGGCCGACCTTGCCGATGCGATCCGCGATGCCGGATTCGCCGTGCAGACCGACGGACACCGTTTTCCCGGGCGGCATCCGCGCAATATCTGCAACCGGGGCGCACGCGCGTGCGGCGTGCAGCTGGAGCTGTCGCCGTTGATGCGCAGGAGCCTGCGGCGTGGCGACTTCGTGGAGGCGGTGCGCGCGGGGCTGGTGGCGCGGCAACGCCGCGGCGCGCTC
>JBFIDI010000568.1:0-3563 GCA_041581405.1 Burkholderiaceae bacterium | reverse complement strand
TCGGGAAGTTGAACGGCGTGATGCCGGCGGTCACGCCCAGCGGCTGGAACTCGCTCCACGAGTCGATCGACGGGCCGACGTTCTTGCTGTGTTCGCCCTTGAGCAGTTCCGGCGCGTAGCTGGCGTATTCGACGTTCTCGATGCCGCGTTGCAACTCGCCCATCGCGTCGCCGACGACCTTGCCGTGTTCGGCGGTCAGCAGCGCGCACAGCTGCTCGGCGTGTTCCTCGAGCAACTGCTTGAGCTTGGACATCACCCGCGCGCGCTTGAGCGGCGGCGTCGCGCGCCAGGCCGGATAAGCCGCCTGGCTCGAGGCGATCGCCTGCTCCAGCGTCGCGGCGTCGGCCAGCAGCAGGCGTTTTTCCGCCTTGCCGGTGGCCGGGTTGAAGACGTCCTGGGAGCGGCTGCCGCCGGCGACGAGTTTGCCGTCGATCAGGTGACCGATGGTCGGCATCGTGGTGCTGCTGGTGCCTGCCATCTGCAGGAAGGGGTCGTTGTACATGGTGGTGATTTCCGTGAATGTGAAGAGTCGGGTGTGATTGTCAGTCGGTCTCGCGCAATGCGTCGCCCAGCGCGTTGATCAGGCTGTCGATCTCGGACTTCTCGGCGATGAACGGTGGCGCCAGCTGGATGGTGTCGCCGCCATAACGCACGTAGAAACCCTTTTCCAGGCACTTCATCGCGATCTGGTACGGGCGCTTGGCCGGTTCGCCGGGCGCCGATGCGATCGTGAAACCGGCCGCCAGGCCGTAGTTGCGGATGTCGGCCACGTGCTTGGCGCCCTTGAGGCTGTGCACCGCCTGCTCGAAATACGGGGCCAGGGCCTTGACCCGGCCGATCATGTCTTCCTTGACCAGCACGTCGAGCGCGGCCACGCCGGCGGCGCAGGCCACGGGGTGGGCGGAATAGGTATACCCGTGCACGAATTCGAGCATGTAGTCGGGTCCGCCGGCAGCCATGAAGGTGTCGTAGATCTCCTTCTTCGCCACGACCGCGCCCAGCGGCTGCGTACCGTTGGTGATCTGCTTGGCGGCGTTCAGGATGTCGGGCGTCACGCCGAACGCCTCCGAGCCGGTGAATGCGCCGCAGCGGCCGAAGCCGGTGATGACCTCGTCGAAGATCAGCAGGATGTTGTGCGCCGTGCAGATCTCGCGCAGGCGCTGCAGGTAACCGACCGGCGGGATGATCACGCCGGCCGAGCCCGACATCGGCTCGACGATCACCGCGGCGATATTGGAGGCGTCGTGCAGGTTGATCACCCGCAGCAGGTCGTCCGCCAGTTCGACTCCGGTGGCCGGCATGCCGCGCGTGAACTCGTTGCCCGCCAGCAGCGTGTGCGGAAGGTGGTCCGCCTCCACCGCCTGGCCATAGGCCTTGCGGTTGGCGACGATGCCGCCGACCGAGATGCCGCCGAAGTTCACGCCGTGGTAACCCTTCTCGCGGCCGATGAAGCGGGTCTTGCTGGCCTGGCCCTTGGTGCGCCAGTAGGCACGCGCCATCTTCAGCGAGGTGTCGGCGCATTCGGAACCCGAACCGGTGAAGAACACGTAGTCCAGGCCTTCGGGCGTGAGCTCCTTGATCTTGTTGGCCAGCTCGAACGACAGCGGATGGCCGTACTGGAAGGCCGGCGAATAGTCGAGCTTGCCGATCTGCCGGCTCACCGCTTCGGTGATCTCCGGCCGGGCGTGGCCCAGTCCGCAGCACCACAGGCCCGACAGGCCGTCGAAGATCTTGCGGCCGTTGGCGTCGGTGTAATAACAACCTTCGGCGCTGACCATCATGCGCGGGTTGGCCTTGAAGTCGCGGTTGCCGGTGTACGGCATCCAGTGCGGCTCCAGCCAGGCGGCATCGAGGCGGGGCGCGGGGGACAGGTGTTGGGCGTCGTTCAGGTTCATGGCGGTGGCTCCGGGAGATACCGGGATGGCAGGGTGGTGAAAGCGGAATTGTGGCCGGCTCTGTTACTCTTATGAATGACTAAATATCACCATTCAGTTGCCAGAATATGCAAGTAAAGAGTCACGCGGTGCTGGGCCAGCTCGGCGACATGGACCTGCGGCTGTTGCGGGTGTTCAAGACGGTGGTGGATTGCGGCGGCATGGCGGCGGCGGAACTCGAGCTCAATATCGGGACGTCGACCATCAGCCGCCATGTCAAGGATCTCGAGACCCGGCTGGCCATGACCTTGTGCCGGCGCGGCCGGGGCGGTTTCTCGCTGACCGCCGAAGGCGAGCAGATCTATGCCGAAACCCTGCGCCTGCTGGCGTCGACCGAGGCATTCCGGGCCAGCGTGGACGAGATCCACCGTCGCCTGGGCGGCCAGCTGCACGTGGCCGTCTTCGACAAGACCGCGACCAATCCCGCCGCCCGCATCGGCGCGGCGATCGCGTTGTTCTGCGCCCAGGCGCCGGACGTGGCGCTGAACCTGCATGTGGCGCCCATCAATGCCATCGAGCGCGGTGTCATCGACGGCCAGTTCCAGGTCGGCGTGATTCCCGGCCATCGCCGCTCGGACAGTCTGGCCTACGACGCCTTGTTCGACGAAACCATGCTGCTCTACTGCGGTGCCGACCATGCCTTGTTCAAGGCCCAGGACACCACAATGGGGTGGGATGCACTGGCTCGGTACCGGTTTGCCGGCCTGGGGTACCACTCCCCCAACATGGAGATCACGCAGCAGATGCGGCTGGCGCGCCAGGCCACGGCATTCGACCAGGAGGCGATCGCGACGTTGATCCTGTCGGGCCAGTTCCTGGGTTTCCTGCCCGACCACTATGCCGCCGGCTTCGTCCGGCAGCGGCAGATGCGGGCGTTGCGGCCGGAGTTGTTCCGTTATGCGTGCCAGTTCCTGGCCATCGTGCGCCGCTCGCCGGAGCCGTCGCGCGCCGCCCGCGTGTTTCAGGCATGTTTGTTGCAGGCGCACACCGGCATCGACCCGCAGCACCAGGGGGCGGACTGACGACTGACTCCTACGGGTAAATCCTGCGTATCGATCGCGGCGACGCGCGTATGCTGGCGTTGCCGTTTTGCGGATGCGCGTGCTTCGCTTCGTGTGTAGACTGTTTTTTGTAAATTGTTGACGATCCAGATGAATGCCGTGACACTGCGCCCGGAGGCATCCGTGTAACAAGCCTGTCACCGACTGTTCATACAGTGTGTAACCCGTGCCGGACCGTTCGTCCGGCAACCCAAGTCCCAACTGGAAAAGGAGTTCTCACCATGTTCAAACCCACCGTCCGCAAACTGCTGCAAGGTGCAGCGGTACTTGCGGTCTCCGCATTGATGGCCGTTCCGGCGCAGGCGCAGAAGACCAAGCTCACGGTTTACACGGCACTCGAAAACGACCAGTTGGGCGCCTACAAGCAGGCCTTCGAGGCCGCCCACAACGACGTCGAGATCGCCTGGGTGCGTGACTCCACCGGCGTCATCACCGCCCGCCTGCTGGCCGAGAAGGACAATCCCCGCGCCGACGTGATCTGGGGCCTGGGTGCTTCGAGCATCGCGCTGTTCGACTCCATGGGCATGTTGCAGCCCTATACGCCCAAGGACGTGGACAAGATCAAGCC
>JBFIDI010000567.1:0-3566 GCA_041581405.1 Burkholderiaceae bacterium | reverse complement strand
GCATTGCGTTCCGACTCGGCCACCGGGCCGGTGTGGTCGAGCAGCTGGCCGAGTTCCTCCACCGCGTTGCAGACATCGGCGCGCAGCATGTTTTCGCCGAAGAACTGGTGGAACATCTGTCCCACCGGGCTCTTGAGGAAGGCCACGCCACCGGAATGCCCCGGGCAATGCCATGAATACGAACCGTCCTCCGCGTAGTCCAGCAAGGCCTTGAAGAACGGCGGCTGCACGCCCTCGAGGTAGCTGCGCGCCTCGCGCGTGATGTGGCGCGCGACGAACTCCGGCGTGTCCTCGAACATGTGGATGAAGCCGTGCAGCTCGCGCAGGATGTCGTTCGGGATGTGGCGCGAGGTCTTGGTCTCGCCATAGACGTACAGCGGCACGTCCAGGTTCTTGCGACGCACCTCGGCGATGAAATGGCGCAGGTTCTGGATCGCCGGGCCGAGGTCGGCGTCGTTGGTGAACTCCTCGTCGTCGATCGACAGGATGAACGCGCTGGCGCGCGACTGCTGCTGGGCAAACTGCGACAGGTCGCCGTAGCTGGTCGCCCCCAGGACTTCGAAGCCTTCGCTCTCGATGGCCTGGGCCAGCGCACGAATGCCCAGGCCGGAGGTGTTCTCGGAGCGGAAGTCCTCGTCGATGATGACGATGGGGAAGCGAAATTTCATGCGATCTCCGTGCGGCCGGGTGATCCCGGCAATTACTGTCCAAGCCGGGCAGTGTAAGGAATTCGAACGCCGGCGGACGGGTTGTCGACGAACGAACGCAGACATTGGGGTGCCGACTGTTGCTCCCTTTATACACAGTCGGCATGACGCGGCCGTCGGGGCCACACCATCCGCACTGCGGCGCGGAGCCGGATCACCCGACCCGGGCCGGCGAACATGCGGCTCCATCCCTGCATCGATTGGTGGCGCCGGGCAATTTCAGCCCTGGCGCACTGCTACAATCCCGGCCACCGGAGAGGTGGATGAGCGGTTTAAGTCACACGCCTGGAAAGCGTGCGTGGGGTAAAACTCACCGCGGGTTCGAATCCCGCCCTCTCCGCCAGCCATTCCATGCCTGACCGTCCGCAACGGAACAGGTATCCCCCGAAAGCCCCGCAGACTCTTGTGTCCCGGGGCTTTTCTGTCTGCATCGGCGCTCATCGCCACCTGCGGCGACACGAGCGCCGCATCGACCCACGGGTAGTCCGCAGCGCGGGCTCCGGAGGCAGGAAAAAAAAAGGCCCCGCATCGCGGGGCCTCCTGCTGGAACCGGAAACGCTGGATCAGCGGATCACGGCCAGTTCGGTGCGCTTGCCGCCCTTGTAGGTCATCAGGGTCAAGGCGCCGTTCTTGATGTCGCCTTTTTCGTCGAACGCGATGTTGCCGGTCACACCCTTGTGTTCGGTGGCCTTGAGCTCAGGCAGGTACTTGGCAGGATCGGCCGAATCGGCCTTGACCATGGCGGCGACCATCACGTTGAGCGCGTCGTAGACATAGGGTGCATACACCTGCACGTCGGCGTTGAACTTGGCCTTGAAGTCGGCGCGGAATTTCTCCATGCCGGCCTTTTGCTCGCCTTCGACACCACCGGCTTCGGCGCAGTAGACCATGTCGTCCGTGAGTGCTTCGCCAGCGAGCTTGGGCAGTTCGCCCGAGCAGATGCCGTCGCCACCCATGAACTTGGCCTTGATGCCGAGCTGGACCATCTGCTTGATCATCGGGCCGGCAACGGCGTCCATGCCGCCGAAGAACACGACGTCGACCTTCTTGCCCTTGAGCGTGGTCAGGATGGCGTTGAAGTCGGTCGCCTTGTCGGTGGTGAACTCATGGCCCACGACGGTACCGCCGGCGGCTTCGACAGCCTTCTTGAATTCCTCGGCAACCCCCTGTCCGTAAGCGGTACGGTCGTCGATCACGCCGATCGCCTTGCCCTTGAGGGTGTTGACGGCGTATTTGCCCAGCGTGCTGCCCAGGTGCACGTCGTCGGCCACGACGCGGAACACGCCCTTGAAGCCCTGGCGGGTGTATTTGGGGTTGGTTGCCGAAGGCGAGATCTGGGGAATGCCGGCGGCGTCGTAGATGGCCGAGGCGGGAATCGTGGTACCCGAGTTCAGGTGACCGATCACGCCGTTGACCTTGGCGTCGACCAGCTTGGTGGCCACGGCTGTACCCTGCTTCGGATCACCCGCGTCGTCTTCCGGCAGCAGCTCGAGCGTGACCTTCTTGCCACCGATCATGATGCCCTTGGCGTTGAGTTCGTCGATCGCCATGCGGGCGCCGTTCTCGTTGTCCTTGCCCAGGTGAGCGATCGGACCACTGGTCGGACCGACGTGGCCGATCTTGATGACGTCGGAAGCAGCCTCGGGCGCGGGAGCGGCCGGAGCGGCGGCGGGGGCAGCAGCCGGCTCGGCGGCGGGCGCCGGCTCTTCCTTCTTGCCGCAGGCAACCAGCAAGGCAGCGGCCGCGCACAACGTCAACGTAGTACGAAATTTCATTTGCATAAGAACTCCAAGGGGGGTTGTTCAGTTGATGGACACGTATTTGTCCCAACAGCCCGCGAGGATAGCGTAAATCGTGGGCCGATACCACTGGGAGAACACCGGGACACACACCGGAATACGCCAAAAAACAACGCCGGCGTGCGCGCCCGGAATGTCGTCAGGATGACGGCTCTTCGGGGCCCCGCGCATCCGGGTCGAGCACCGTCTGCGGATCGTCGCCGGCCAGCACCACGTCGACCGCTTCGCGCACCATCACGTCGATCTCGGCGCGCAACCGGTCCGCCACCGTCTCCAGCGATTCGCGCACCATGTCCTCCATCTGCCTGCGCAGCCGCTCGCCGATGACATCGACCTGCTCGAGCATGGCGTCGGCCACCGCATCCTGCATGCGCAGGTCCAGGGCCTCGCGCAACTGCTGGCGCACCCGCTGGGCAAAGGCCTCGCGCCGTTCGGCCTCCTTGGCGGCAAGGTCTTCCGGCGGTTCGGCCGGCTGGGCCGGAACCCGGACCACCTCGGTCAAGGTCGGGAGAAAACGGGGAAACCCGCGTGCCGTGGTGACCATCAGCTGCGCCCCTGGCCGGAGAGATCGTGCCGAACCAGCGCATAACCCCGCTGCTGGTAATACTTCCAGCGCGCGCGCGATTGCACCCGCTGCGCGTCGTCCGGCCCCACGACCTCGATCACCCGCTCGAATCGCTCGAATCCGGACGGGACCTCGGCGCCGAGGTTGAGCAACACGTCGTGGTGCCGCGCCTGGGACGGCTGCACACCCAGCACCACCGGCGATGCGTCGAGCACGACCGGATCGCTGTCGGAGCGGCAATGCGGAACAAAATCCGTCTCCGAGAACGACCACAAGGCGGCGTCGAGCTCGTCCATGGCCGCGTCCGGGCCGGTGACCGCCACCTGCGCCCCTTGGGAGACCGCCTTGCGCAGCAGCCGGCACAGGTAACGGGTCTTGTCCGGCATGTTGAAGTGAAACGCGACTTCAGTCATCGGCGGGTGTTCCTGGCCCGGCGACCGGCTGACCCGTGTCCGCTCGGGAGCCCGCGGCGCCACGCCGCAGCGCGAGGGGACG
>JBFIDI010000566.1:0-3578 GCA_041581405.1 Burkholderiaceae bacterium | reverse complement strand
GCTGCGCGCGCCGCCCTGCCTGCTGCGCTCCTCGGCGCCCCACAAATCGCCCGCGCCGCTTCCGGCCTGCCGCGACGCTGGGACTTCGGTGTGCGGTGTGCCGAAAACCAGGGATCCGGGCTCCCGCGCCGGTTGCCGGAGACCAACGTCTGCTGCGCCCCGCCAACCAGAAGCCTGGCTGCGAAGGCCCGCGCACCAGAACGCATCCCGCGTGCAATGACGCGCATGAACCACTGACATGACCGCCGAGACCAGCGCCCTGCTGTCGACCAACTGGTACCGGGTCGAGCATCTCAAGCCCCGGCTGCGGGGCCATGTGCGCATTCACCGGCACGCCTACCGCGGCGCCGTGTGGTACGTGATGGAAGACCGGATCGCCGGCAAGTACCACCGCTTCAACCCGGCTTCGCACCAGGTCATCAGCCTGATGGACGGCAAGCGCACCATGGAGGCGATCTGGAAACGGCTGACGGCCCAGCTCGCCGACGACACGCCGGCGCAGGAAGAGGTGATCAAGCTGCTGGGCCAGCTGCACGGCTCGGACCTGGTGCAGTGCGACGTGGATCCGGACGTGGCCGAACTGTTCGAGCGCCGCACCAAGGAAAAACGCCGCAAGTTCATGAGCCGTTTCATGAACCCGATCTCGTTGCGGTTCCCGCTGTGGGACCCGGACCGGGTGCTGGTCAAGGTCGTCGCCTGGATGCGTCCGCTGCTCGGCGGCTGGGGCCTGGCGATCTGGCTGGCCGTGGTGTTGCCGGCACTGGCCCTGGTTCCGTCGTACTGGCCCGACCTGACCGAGAACTTCGGCGAGCAGATGCTGGCGTTCGACAACCTGCTCATCATGGCGGTGGTGTTCCCGCTGATCAAGGCCTGCCACGAGATGGGCCACGGCATCGCGACGCGCATGCGTGGCGGCGAAGTGCACGAGATGGGCATCATGCTGCTGGTGTTCTTCCCGATCCCGTACGTCGAGGCCTCGAGTTCGTCGGCCTTCGTCAAGAAGACCGACCGCATGCTGGTCGGCGCCGCCGGCATGCTCACCGAGCTGTTCATCGCAGCGCTGGCCTTCTACCTGTGGATCATCCTCGAACCCGGACTGGCCCGTTCGTTGACCTACAACGCCATCGTGCTGGCCAGCGTGACCACGCTGCTGTTCAACGCCAACCCCCTGCTGCGTTACGACGGTTATTACGTGCTGGCCGACTGGGCCGAGATCCCGAACCTGGGCAGCCGCGCCAACAAGCACTGGCAATACCTGGCCGAGCGTTACCTGTTCGGCGTCAAGCAGGCCGAGCCGCCACCGGCCACGCCCGGCGAGCGGCGCTGGTTCCTGGCCTATGCGCCGCTGGCCTTCGCCTATCGCATGTTCGTGTTGTTCGGCATCGCGATCTTCGTCGCCCAGCAGTATTTTTTCGTCGGCGTCGTGCTTGCGTTGTGGGGGATGATCGCCAGCCTGGGCGTGCCGATCTACAAGGGTATCGCCGCGGTGCTGAACGGGCCGCAATATGCCGCCCGCAGCCTGCGCGTGCGCACCGTGCTGTTTGCCACCATCGGCGTCATCGTGCTGCTGCTGTTCATCGTGCCGCTGCCCCGCCACACCCATGCCGAAGGCGTGGTCTGGCTGCCCGAGCAGGCCTTGCTGCGGGCCGGCGGCAGCGGCTTCATCACCGAGGTCACGGCACGCAGCTTCGACCCCATCGCACCCGGACAACTCGTGCTGCAAAGCCACGACCCGGCGCTGAACTCGGGCATTGCGGCGCAACGCGCCAAGGTCGAGGAGGCGCAGGCGCGCTACGACGCCGCATGGGGCGTGCAACCGGCCCAGGCCGGCCAACTCGAGGAAGACATGCGGCGCGAACAGGCGGCGCTCGACCGGCTGCTCGACGAGGCCGCGCAGCTCTCGCTGCGCGCCTCGGCCAGCGGCACGCTGCTGATCGAGAAGCCGCAGGACATGTCCGGGCGCTTCGTCAAGAAGGGCGAGGTGCTGGGCTACGTGGTCGGCGAATACACGCCGCTGGTGCGCGTCGTCGTCAGCCAGTCGCAGGTCGACCTCGTGCGGGCGGCGACACGCGGCGTCGAGATCCGGATGCCGCAGGACATCGCCACGGTGCATGAGGCGCAGCTGGTGCGCGAAGTGCCCAAGGCCGGCAAGGAACTGCCCAGCCCGGCGCTGGGCCAGGCGGGCGGCGGCGTGATCGCGATGGATCCGCGCGACGACAAGGGCACGACGTCGCTGGAATCCCTGTTCGAGTTCGAGCTGCAGCTGCCGCGCGAGGTGCCGGCCGACTACATCGGCAGCCGGGTCCATGTGCGATTCGCGCATCCCAGCGAGCCGGTCGGCCTGCGCATCTGGCAGTCCATACGCCGCCTGTTCCTGTCGCAGTTCCATGTCTAGCCTGGCACAGGTCGAGCGGGCACACAGCGTCTACCCGGAGCGGCTGGACCGCAAGGAAAACGCGCTCGACGGCTGGACGCGCAAGGTCGTCGGCGGCCTGGGGCACCGGGTGCGGCCGCTGCGCTCGCGGCTCGCCGCGGTGGCGCGCGAGGCCACGCGCCAGGAAATACCGGTCAACGCGTTGACCGACGAACAGCTGCGCCAGGACATGCGCCGCGTCGCGCGCGCGGCACTCGACGAACCGGCGGCCACCGCACGCGCGCGGGCGCTGGTGCGCGAGGCCTGCGCGCGCACGCTTGGCAAACGCCCGTTCGACGTGCAGCTGATGGGCGCCGCCGCGTTGTTCGCCGGCAAGCTGGCGGAGATGCAGACCGGCGAGGGCAAGACCCTGACCGCGGCGCTGGCGGCCTGCATCGCCGGCGTGGCCGGACTGCCGGTGCACGTGGTGACGGTGAACGACTACCTGGCCGAACGCGACGCCCACGAGATGGGTCCGCTGTACGCGTTCTTCGCGCTGCGCACCGGCGTCATCATCACCGGCCTGTCGTTGCCGCAACGCGCCGCGGCCTATGCCTGCCACGTGACCTACTGCACCAACAAGGAGCTGGTGTTCGACTACCTGAAGGACCGCGTTACCGCGGGCGGCCGCGCCAGCCGCGCCCAGCTGCGGCTGCGTTCGCACGTCGGCCCGGGCCAGGGCAACGCGCTGCTGCTGCGCGGGCTGTATTTCGCCATCGTCGACGAGGCCGACAGCGTATTGATCGACGAAGCGCGCACGCCGCTGATCCTGGCCGAGAAAGGCGAGAGCCCCGGCGATCCGGGCCTGTACAGCCAGGCGCTGGAGCTGGCCGGACAGCTCGAGGCCGGCAGCGATTTCGAGCTCATCATCGCGCGCCGCGAACTGCATCTCTCGCACGCCGGGCGCGGGCGGCTGGCCGACATGTGCGCCGATCTCGGTCCGGCCTGGACCGCGGCCCACGGACGCGAACACATGGTGTCGCAGGCGCTGCGCGCCATCCACCTGTTCCACCGCGACCAGCACTACCTGGTGGCCGAGGACAAGGTGCACATCATCGACGAATACACCGGCCGCATCCTGCCCGGGCGCACCTGGGAGCAGGGCCTGCACCAGCTGATCGAGACCAAGGAGGGTTGCCCGCTGTCCGAGCACAACCGCACGCTG
>JBFIDI010000565.1:0-3584 GCA_041581405.1 Burkholderiaceae bacterium | reverse complement strand
TATGGGGGGTCTGGCTAACGTCCGACCGCATGTCCCACCGCCTGCAACAACGCGGCGGTCTCGAACAAGGGCAGTCCCATGATGCCAGAGTAGCTGCCGCGGATCTCGCGGATGAAGGCCGCGGCCCTGCCCTGCACCGCGTAGGCCCCGGCCTTGCCCATCGGCTCGCCCGAGGCGACATAGGCCCGCACGGTCGCAGCGCCCATGGCGGCAAACCGCACGCGCGAGACGTTCAGCGCCTCGTGGCGCCGCCGCCCGCTGCCGACGGCGACGGCGGTCAACACGCGATGGCTGCGCCCGGCCAGCAGGCGCAACATGTCGCCGGCCTGCGCTGTATCCGCGGGTTTGCCCAGGATGCGCCGGCCCAGCGCCACGGTCGTGTCGGCGCACAACACCGGCCCCGGCGGGAGGCCGCGTCGCCGGCGTCGCGCCAGCGCCGCGTCGAGCTTGAGCCCGGTCACGCGCACGACATAGTCGGCGGGCAACTCGCCGGGCAACTCGGCTTCGAGTGCCTCCGCATCTTCGTCGGCGTCCGGCAGCAGCAGTTCGTGCCGCACGCCCAGTTGCTCGAGCAACTGGCTGCGGCGCGGGCTTTGCGAAGCCAGGTAGACAAGGTCCGTCATGGAGAAGCCGGGATGATGCCTGTTGTCATTCCCGATGATAGGGATGGTTGGCGTTGATCGACCAGGCGCGGTACAGCTGCTCGACCAGCAACACCCGGGCCATGGCATGGGGCAGCGTCAGGTCCGACAGGCGCAGCCGTTCGTGCGCCGCCTGCTTGAACGCGGGCTCCAGGCCGTCCGGCCCGCCGATGACCAGCGCCACGTCCGCGGCATCGAGTTGCCACTGCCGCAGCCGGGCGGCCAGGGCCATGGTGGTGACCGCACTGCCATGTTCGTCGAGCACGACGATGCGGCTGCCCGGGCTGATGGCGGCCTCGATGCGGCTGCGCTCCGCCGCAAGGATCGCGGGCAAGGCCTGGGAGGCACGGGCCTGCGTCTTGACCGCCTTGAGTTCGAGCCGCAGTTCCGGGGGAAAACGTTTCGCGTAGTCGTCCCAGCCCGTTTGCGCCCATGCCGGCAGGCGCTGGCCGACGGCGACGACGACCAGTTTCACGGTGCCAGGCTCAAGCGACGACCTCGGTCAGGCTCATGCCTTGCGCGCGGGTGTCTTGCGTGTCGCCGACCTGGCCGGCGCCGCCGCGGCGCCGCGTTTGGCCGCGGGTGCGGCCTTGCGCGCCGGTTTTCCCACCACGACGGTCTTCATGCCGGCCTTGGGACGGCTGGCGTCCGGCGCGGCCGCGCGCGTCGACGCCCGCTTGGCGGCAGGCTTGGCGGGGGCGGCCGCACGGCTGGTCTTGCCCGTGGCCGTACCGCCGGCGGCCGTCTTGGCGGCGCCCGGCTTGCGCGCCGGGGACTTGGCCGGCGTGGCTGGCGTGGCGGACTTCTTCGCCGCCGTCGATTCGACCACCGGCTTGCTGGCACCGAACTTCAGCCGCACCGGTTTCTCGCCCCACAACTCCTCGAGGTGGTAATACGAGCGGAAGGTCGGCTGCATGATGTGCACCACCGCCTGCGCGCAGTCGACGATGATCCATTCGCCGTTGGCCTCGCCTTCGATGCGCGGCTTGGGGAAACCCGCCTCGCGGACCGCGTCGCGCACGCTGGCGGCCAGGGCCTTGGTCTGCCGGTTCGAGGTGCCCGAAGCCACGATGACCCGCTCGAACAGCGACGAGAGATGCTCGGTGTCGAACACCTGGATGTCCTGGGCCTTGACGTCCTCGAGCCCGTCGACGATGGCTCGCTGAAGCTTCTGGGTATTGCGTTTGGCGGCGGTGTCTGTGGTCATCAAGTGGATTGGTAGAGGCGATGAAGAACAATATAACGCGCAACCGGCTCGCCAACCAGAGGAACAATACTCTGGCCGCTGCTGGCGCGGTGGCGGATATCGGTGGCGCTGGTGTCGGATAGGGGCAACTGCAGATGCAGAAAACGCTGCTGCAGGCCGTCGGGCGCCTGGAACCGGGTGGTGGTGGCGGCCGTGGTGTCGGCACGTTCGGCGACGCAGATTGTAGCGAGCGCGACGACCTGCTCCCAGGCATGCCAGCTGGGCAGGGCCTGCGCCTGGTCCTGGCCGATGATCAGGAACAACTCCGCGCGGGCATATTCGCTGCGCAGTTCGCGCAAGGTGTCCACGGTGTAGCTCGGCCCCGCACGCGCGATCTCGCGCGTGTCGATCCGGACCCGCGGCAGGTCGTCGAACGCAAGACGGGCCATCGCAACCCGGTGCACGGCGTCGGTCAACGGCCGGCTCTTGTGCCAGGCCTGCCCGGTCGGCACGACCTGCAGGCGGTCGAGTCGCAACTGTTCGAGCGCGGTCTCGACCAGTACGCGGTGCATCAGGTGCGGCGGGTCGAACGCGCCTCCGAACACGCCCAGGCGCCGCACGTCGCCGTTCGCTGGCGTCAAACCCAGTCCCTTCGCACCAGGAAACGATGCACGAGATCGTGCTCGGCCGTACCCGGTTGCGGCTGCTCCTGGTAGGACCATCGCACCAGGGGCGGCATCGACAGCAGGATGGACTCGGTGCGTCCGCCGGACTGCAGGCCGAAATGGGTGCCGCGGTCCCATACCAGGTTGAACTCGACGTAACGTCCGCGCCGGTACAGCTGGAACTCGCGCTCGCGCTCGCCGAACGGCATCGAACCCCGGCGCTCGACGATGGGCAGGTAGGCCTGCAGGAAGGCGTCGCCGACCGATCGCTGCAGCGCGAACCCGGCGTCGAAATCGGCTGCACTGAAGTCGTCGAAGAAGATGCCGCCCACGCCCCGCTGCTCCTGGCGGTGCTTGAGGAAGAAGTACTCGTCGCACCACTGCTTGAAGCGCGGATACAGCCCGGATCCGAAGGGTTCGAGCGCAGCCTTGCAGGTGCCATGGAAATGCACGGCATCGTCGTCGAAGCCGTAATACGGCGTGAGATCCATGCCGCCACCGAACCAGCACACCTGCTTGTCCGTGCCCGGAAAGGCGGCCAGCATGCGCACGTTCATGTGCACCGTGGGCACATAGGGGTTGCGCGGATGGAACACCAGCGACACGCCCAGCGCCTCGAACGGCGCACCGGCGAGTTCGGCGCGGTTCTGCGTCGCCGACGGCGGCAGCGCCTTGCCACGCACGTGCGAGAAGCCGCAACCCGCGCGTTCGAACACCTTGCCCTGCTCCAGGATCCGGGTCAGGCCATCGCCTTGCAGCGGCTCGGACGGATGCTTGCGCCAGGCATCGTCGAGGAATGGCGTGCCGTCGATGGTGGCGATCGCCGTGCAGATGCGCTGCTGCAGGCCCAGCAGGTACTGGCGCACCGCCGGCACGCGCTGGTCCGGCGGCAGGTTGGTCGGCTCAGCGGACGTCATGGTGCACAGCGGCGGGTCCGTGACGCCCGCCGGCGCGATCAGGCCGCACGATGACCGATGTCGCCACGGTATTGCATGCCGTCGAACTGGATCTCGCGCACCGCCTCGTAGGCCCGCTGCTGGGCCTGGCGCACGTTGTCGGCCAGGGCGGTCACGCACAATACCCGGCCGCCGC
>JBFIDI010000564.1:0-3587 GCA_041581405.1 Burkholderiaceae bacterium | reverse complement strand
GGAACATGAAGAAGCCGAACCCGGCCAGCAGGCTGGCCGGCACGATGGGTTGCCACACCGGCGAAAACGCCACGACCAACGCACACAGGCCCATCAGGCCGCCGCCGGCCTGGCTGAGCCCATGTTGGCCCAGCCGCGCGATCAGCCGCCGCGCCGTGGCCATGTAGAGCATGCCGCCGAGGCCGAACACCGCCACCACCGCGCCCGAGCCCGAAGCCGACATGCCGATGCCGCCTTGCAGGTGCGAGGCCCACATCGCCAGCACCCCGAAGCCGGCCGCGCCCTCGGCGAACGCGATCAGCAACACGATGCGCGACCAGGGCCCGGTGATGATGGGCAGGGTCTGGGCGAAAAACGAGGCCCGGGGCGCGGACGCGGGCGCCACCGGGTCGGGCTGCTGGGCCTGCAGCGCCGCGCGCTGGCGGCGCCAGTCCAGTTGCAGCAGTGTGCCGACCACGCCGAACAACACGGCCATGAACACGAAGGCCCAGCGCCAGCCCAGGCTCTGGGTCAACATGCCGCCCACGAGTTGCCCGGCACCGATGCCCAGCGTCGTGCCCAGGCCCACACGGGCGATGGTCTCCTGCAGTTCATCGAACGGGACGTTGTCGCCGATCCAGGCCAGCGCCAGCGGGATCACCGCGGCCGCCGCCAGGCCGGTGGCCATGCGCGCCAGCACCAGCGCGTTCAGGCCGCCGGCCAGTGCGGCCAGCACGCTGCCGGCGCCGCAGGCCAGCGTGGCCCAGGCCACGATGCGGAACTTGCCCAGCCGGTCCCCGAGCGGACCGTAGACCAGCTGAGCCACGCCGTAGACGACGGCGAACATCGACACGACCTGTGCGGCCTGCGTGAGGCTGGTGTCGAACGTGCGGGCCAGCTCGGGCAGCATCGCGTCGCAGATCCGTTGCGCCACCATGCTGGAGAAGGTCGCGAACGACAGCAGCAGGATGGTGCGATGCGTGGCGGCGGAAATGGAGCTGGAGCGGGTGTGCGGCGGCAAGTCGGGGCGGTGCGGTGGAGTGCCATCCGTGGCGCGCCCCTGTGGCGCGGACCGACGACGGTGCATTGTAGGCAGGGCGTCGATACCCGACGGCGCCGCTCGGCCTGCCCGGGCCCTGCGGGCCGTCGCGGCGAACCGGGCGGGTCAGCGCCGCGGTTCGCCGGCAAGCGGCGCTCAGGCCAGGGCGTCGATCGCGTTGCCTGCGCTCTGGCTCGCCCCGTTCGCGGCGATCTGCGCGTACAGCTGCTCGACGAACCGGGCGAGTTCGGTGCTGCTGCTGTCCGTGTCTGCGTCGCTGGCGACCTGTTCCGCCAGTTCGCCGGCCAGGCGTTCGAGCTCGGACACCACGCCGTCCTGGTTGGTGTCGAGTGCGTCGTAGCTGGTGCTGCTGCTGGCGGCCGGCGGGGCTCCGCCGGCGCCGCGTGGTCCGCCCGCACCCTGGGGTCCGCCGGCGCCCTGGGCCGGTCCGCTCGCCTGGCCTCCCGCGGCCGGTGGCGGGCCGCCGGCCGCGAACTCGGTCTCGCTCAGCTTGCCGTCGCCGTCGCTGTCCATGCGCGCGAACGCGTCGCTGGTGTCACGGCCGGTCTCGGCGGCCACGCGGTCGTTCTGCACCTGCAGCTCGTCGGCGTCGAGGCTGCCGTCGCCATTGCTGTCCAGCGACGCGAACAGCTCGGCGGCGGCATCGCCGCCGCCCTGCACGTCGGTGCGCGACTGCGCGAACTGCATCGTGGACGGCGGCGGCAACACGTCCTTCATGCCTTTGGCCAGCTCTTCGCTGCTCAGCGAGCCGTCGGCATCGCTGTCGAACTTCGCCATCAGCGCCTCGGCGGAACCGCTGTTGCTGGTGCCCAGCTTCTGGTCCACGTCGGCCAGCATGGCCTTGAGTTCGGTCGCGTCGACACCGCCACTGCTGTCGGAGTCGACCTTGGCGAACATCCTGGCCTGCATCTGCGATTTCTGCGCACTGGCGGCGGCCCAGGCACTGCCCGAGCTGCCGACCCCATTGACGCTACTCATACGGCTTCCTTTCGAGATTGGTGGTGGGAGGTACACGCGGCGACACGGCCGGTGTTGCCTGCGCAGCGTCGATTCTGGGCGGCGCAGGTATCGCGGGTTTGTCGGCTTTGTACCGACCCTGGTACACAAGCGGCCCGTGTCGCGCAACTGGGCGGGAATGCCGGCCCAATTCGACGTTTTGCCGGTTCGGCCGCGGCCTAGACTGAAGAACCATGGATTCCCGTGCCTGCCTGCCTCCCGCCTCCCGGATGACCCCGGCCGCCAGCATCCTGGTCGTCGACGACGACGAGGAGATCACCGGCCTGCTGACCGCCTACCTGTCCAGCTTCGGTTTCGCCGCCCATGCCGCCGGCGATGCGCAGGCCATGCGCGACCATCTCGCGCGCCATCCGGTGGACCTGGTCGTGCTCGACATCATGTTGCCGGGCACCGACGGCCTGGCGCTGGCACGCGAGCTGCGCGCCCGGTCGGCCATCCCGATCATCATGCTGACCGCACGCGGCAACACCTTCGATCGCGTCATCGGGCTGGAGAACGGCGCCGACGACTACATGGCCAAGCCGTTCGAGCCGCGCGAACTGGTGGCCCGCATCCAGACCGTGATGCGCCGCAGTGCACGCGTGCCGGGCGAGGCGCTCGATCCCGGTCGCAGCGACGTCGTGTGTTTCGACGGCTGGGAGCTGCACCGGGAGGAGCGCAGCCTGGTGACGCCGCGCGGCGTCGTCGTTCCGCTGTCGAACGCCGAATACCGGTTGCTGAGCACCTTTCTGCAGATGCCGCGCCGCCTGTGCAGCCGCGACCAGCTGATGGAGCAGGCGCGCGGCCGCGCCATGGACGTGTTCGAGCGCAGCATCGACCTGCTGGTGTCTCGGCTGCGCCAGAAGCTGTCGGACGATGCCGGCGCGCCGCCGCTGATCAAGACCGTGCGCGGCGCCGGCTACCTGTTCAACGTCAGCAAGGTGCACGGTCGCATGGCATGGCGGGCCTGAGCGCGTCCGGGCCCGGGCGGCTGCTGCGCCCGCTGCTGCGCTTGTGGCCGGACAGCCTGTTCGGCCGGCTGGCCCTGCTGCTGGTGGTGGTGGCCGTGAGCAGCCATCTGCTGGCCATGGGCCTGCGCTTCGAACTGCATCTGCCGCCGCCACCGCCACCCGGGCACGTGATGGTTGCGCCGGACGGTGGCCGGCCTGCGCCGCCGCACCGGCCGCCGCCGCCACCACCGTTGATGCTGGCACTGGACATCTTCGTGCGGCTGGGCGCGCTGGTGCTCGCGGCCTGGCTCGGTGCACGCTGGATCGCGCAGCCGGTACGGCGGCTGGCCGACGCGGCGCTGGAGCTGGGGCGCGACATCCAGAGTCCGCCGCTGCCCGAGCGCGGCACGCGCGAATGCCGCGAGGCCACGCGGGTGTTCAACCAGATGCAGGCGCGGATCCGCGCGCACCTGGAGCAGCGCGACCTGTTCGTCGCCGCGGTCTCGCACGACCTGCGTACGCCGCTGACCCGACTGGCCTTGCGCGCCGAAGGGCTGGCCGATGCCCAGGCGCGCAGCAGCCTGGGCCGGGACATCCGCGAG
>JBFIDI010000563.1:0-3602 GCA_041581405.1 Burkholderiaceae bacterium | reverse complement strand
GGCCTTCCTGATCAAGGCCTGCGTCGCCGCGCTGCGCAAGTTCCCCGAGTTCAACGCCTCGATCGACGGCGACCAGCTGGTCTACAAGCAGTATTACCACATCGGTTTTGCCGCCGACACGCCCAACGGCCTGATGGTGCCGGTGATCAAGGATGCCGACAAGAAAGGCATCATGCAGATCTCCCAGGAGATGGGCGAACTGGCCAAGAAGGCGCGCGACGGCAAGCTCAGCCCGGGCGAGATGTCCGGCGCGAGTTTCACGATCTCGTCGCTGGGCGGCATCGGCGGGCGTTATTTCACGCCCATCATCAATGCGCCGGAAGTCGCCATCCTTGGCGTATGCCGCTCGACGATGGAACCGGTCTGGGACGGCAAGGCCTTCGCGCCACGGCTGATGCTGCCGCTGTCGCTGAGCTGGGACCACCGGGTCATCGACGGCGCGGCCGCGGCCCGCTTCAACGTCTACCTGGGCCAGATCCTGGGCGACTTCCGCAGGGTGCTGCTGTAAGCAGCCATCCCGGGCGGCGGGCCCGGTGCATGCGCACCGGTCGCTGGCCGATCGACAACCGACTACAAGAGGGGCGTTCACATGGCGCAGATGGAGATCAAGGTTCCGGATATTGGTGACTTCGCCGAAGTCACGGTGATCGAGTTGATGGTCAAGCCGGGGGACACCATCACGCCCGAGCAGTCGCTGATCACGGTCGAGAGCGACAAGGCGTCGATGGAGATTCCCGCCTCGCACGGCGGTGTCGTGCGCGAACTCAAGGTCAAGCTCGGCGACAAGGTGGCCGAAGGTTCGGTGATCCTGACACTCGATGCGGCCGACCAGGCTGCGCCGGCACCGTCCGACGCCAAGCAGCAACCCGCCGCGCCAGCGCCGGACAAGGCTGCGGCCGCACCCGCGGCCAAGGCGGCTGCGCCAGCGCCGGCCCCCGCGTACGAAGGCAAGGCCGACCTCGACTGCGACCTGCTGGTGCTGGGCGCCGGACCGGGCGGTTATTCGGCCGCCTTCCGCGCCGCCGATCTGGGCCTGAAAGTGGTGCTGGTCGAGCGTTATGCGTCGCTGGGCGGCGTATGCCTGAACGTCGGATGTATCCCGTCCAAGGCGCTGCTGCACGTGGCCGCGGTGATGGACGAAGTGCGCCATTTCGCCGACCTGGGCGTGAACTATCCCGATCCGCTGGTCGACATCGACAAGCTGCGTGGGCACAAGAACAAGGTCGTGGGCAAGCTCACCGGCGGCCTGGGGGCCATGGCCAAGATGCGCAAGGTCACGACGGTGCGCGGCTACGGCGCCTTCGCCGGCCCGAATCATGTCGTGGTCGAGGAAACCACCGGCGACGGCCAGGAAAAAACCGGCAAGACCCAGACCATCGGATTCCGCAACTGCATCATCGCCGCCGGTTCGCAAGCCTTGCGGCTGCCGTTCATGCCCGACGATCCGCGTGTCGTCGACTCCACCGGTGCGCTGCAGCTGCGCCAGGTGCCCAAGCGCATGCTGATCCTGGGCGGCGGCATCATCGGGCTGGAGATGGGCACCGTCTACAGCACGCTGGGCGCGCGGCTCGACGTGGTCGAGATGCTCGACGGCCTGATGCAGGGCGCGGATCGCGACCTGGTCAAGGTCTGGCAGAAGATGAACGCGCCGCGTTTCGACAACATCATGCTCAATACCAAGACGGTGTCGGCCAAGGCCACGCCCGAAGGCATCGAGGTGACGTTCGCGCCGGCGCAAGAGGGCGGCAAGGCGCCGGAGCCGCAGGTCTACGACCTGGTGCTGCAGGCCGTCGGCCGCAGCCCCAACGGCAAGAAGATCGCCGCCGACAAGGCCGGCGTGGCGGTCTCCGACCGCGGCTTCATCGCCGTCGACGTGCAGATGCGCACCAACGTGCCGCATATCTTCGCCATCGGCGACATCGTCGGCCAGCCCATGCTGGCACACAAGGCCGTGCACGAGGCGCACGTGGCTGCCGAGGTCATCGCGGGTGAACAGCAGGGCAACAAGGATCTGGCCAGCGCGGCCTTCAACGCACGTGTCGTGCCCAGCGTCGCCTACACCGATCCCGAAGTGGCCTGGGTCGGCCTGACCGAAGACCAGGCCAAGGCCCAAGGCATCAAGGTCAAGAAGGGCCTGTTCCCGTGGACGGCCTCGGGCCGCGCCATCGCCAATGGCCGCGACGAAGGTTTCACCAAGCTGCTGTTCGACGATTCGCCCGAGGCCCATGGCCACGGCAAGATCCTGGGAGGGGGCATCGTCGGCACCCATGCCGGCGACATGATCGGCGAGATCGCGCTGGCCATCGAGATGGGGGCCGACGCGGTCGACATCGGCAAGACGATTCATCCGCACCCGACGCTCGGCGAAAGCATCGGCATGGCGGCCGAAGTGGCCCATGGCAGTTGCACCGACCTGCCGCCGGCACGGCGTTGATTGCCCGCCGCGCATCCCGTCCGCAAGGCGATGCAGCGATGGTTGCGTTCGGCGCCGGCCCGCGGCCGGCTTCGCGCGTGCTGCCGGTGCCGGCGTGGACAGGTAAGGGGCCAGGGTGAACAAGCCGCCCGATGAAGCTGCCGGCGCGGCCAGGCGCCGGTCGGACAAGGATCGCCGGGTGTCGGCTGGCCGTGCGCCGCGTACACCCGATCCGCTCACGGTCGGCCCGCGTACCCGGAGCCGGGCGCTGGGCCTGTTGCGCAGCCTGCCATCGTTGTGGCAGTTGTTGCGGCGCAAGACGATCTCCGACGACCGGTTGCCGCATGCGCGCTTCAGCGCGACGTCGTTCGGCATCCGTTCACTGGTGGTCGCGGGTTCGGGCAGCCCCACCGTGGTATTCGAGTCCGGTATCGGACAAGGCAAGCGCAACTGGGCGCCGGTATTCAACCGGATTGCCGAACTGACCCGCGCCGTCGCGTACGACCGCGCCGGTTACGGGCAGAGCGAGACGTCGGACCAGCCCCGCGACGGCCTGCAGATCGTGCTGGAGCTGCGCGAGATGTTGCGCACCGAGGGCCTGGAGCCGCCGTACGTGCTGGTCGGCCATTCCCTGGGCGGAACCATGGTCAAGCTGTTTGCCAAGACCTGGCCCGACGAGGTCGCCGGCGTGGTGCTGGTCGATGCGCGGCACGAGGAGTTCACCCAGCGATGCCGCCAGTTCGGCGTGCACCGGCTGCTGTACGAGCCGCCGGAGGCCTTGCTCAACATGTTGCCGCCGGTGCCACGCGCCGAGCTGCTGGCGGCGCCGCTGACGCTCAAGCAGGCGCGCCGTGCCGGCAGTTTTCCCGACGTGCCGCTGATCGTGCTGACCCAGAGCAATGCCACCAGCCGCTGGCCCGAATCCCTGGGCAAGGTCTGGCTGGCCAGCCAGCGCAGGATGGCCGGCATGTCGGCGCTCGGCCGCATCAAGGTCGTCGGGGACGCGGGGCACAACCTGCACATGGACCGGCCGGATGTCGTGGTGCGGGCGGTCACCGGTGTCGTGCGGGCGGCGCGCCTGATCCGCGGCAAGCGGCTCAGGACCCGGCGCTGAGCCGGCAGCCGCCGGCGCGGCTGGGCGTCGGCGTCAGGGTTGGGATTCGAGGGTTTCGACCCGGCGCGCACCGTT
>JBFIDI010000562.1:0-3604 GCA_041581405.1 Burkholderiaceae bacterium | reverse complement strand
GCGCTGTGCGGCGATCCGCGCGAATCGCTTGCGAAATCCCGCGTCATGCGTGTCGACCAGCATTTGCTCGCCGGTCTCGGCATCGCGGATCGGCACCATACCCAGGTCGGGCAAGTCAAGTTCCATCGGGTCGAGCAGCCGGATCGCGACCACGTCGTGGCGCTGCGCCAGTTCGCCCAGCGGCTTTTCCCAGCCCGGCGCGCTGATGAAGTCCGACACCACGAACACGGTCGAGCGGCGCCGGATCGTGCCCATGGCCGAACGCAGCAACTCGTCGAGCCGGGTGCCGCCCGACTCCACGTTCAACGGCCGGCTTTGCATGTTGTGCAGCAGCTCGAGCACATGCATGCGCCCGCCGCGGGCCGGCATCACGGTGTCCACGCCGGCGCCGTAGAGCAGGGCGCCGATGCGGTTGCCGTGGCGCGTGAGCATGCGCGCCAGCACCGCGACGAATTCGGCCGACACATGGCGCTTGCGCTGCTCGCTGGAGCCGAAATCGACGGACGGGCTGAGGTCGAGCAGGAACCAGGCCGCCATCTCGCGGTCCTCGGTGAACACCCGCACGTGGGGAATCTGCAGCCGGGCGGTGACGTTCCAGTCGATGTGGCGCACGTCGTCGTGGTGCTGGTATTCGCGCAGGTCGGCCAGGTCCAGCCCGGTGCCGCGCAGCAGCGTGCGGTAGTCGCCCTGCAACATGCCGTCGAGCCGTCGGATCACCGTCCATTCGAGCCGGCGCAACATGTGTTCGGCGCCCTTGGCGGCCGGCATCGGCAGCATCGTGACCGCCGGTGGCGGCGCCTTCGGGCTGCGGGACTTGAACAGGCCGAACATGGCGCGTTCAGGCGGCCAGCGCCTCGTGCTCCAGGGGTTTGGGCGGGGCCGGAATGCGGGCCATGATCTTGCCGATCAGCGCGTCCGCGCTCAGGCCTTCGGACAAGGCCTCGTACGACAGCACCACGCGGTGGCGGAACACGTCGGGCACCAGGTCGACCATGTCTTCGGGCAGCACGTAGCTGCGTCCGCGCAGCATGGCCAGCGCCCGCGCGGCCTCGGTCAGGTTGATGGTGGCCCGGGGGCTGGCGCCGTAGGTGATGAAACGCCGCAATTCCTTGAGGCCGTGCTTGTCCGGGTCGCGCGTGGCCGACACCAGCTTGACCGCGTAGGTGATCAGCGATGGGTCGACGTAGACCTTGCGGCAGGCATCCTGCAACGCCGCGAGTTGCGCCGTGCTGGCGACCGGGTTGGCCGACACGGACGGCCCGGTGACCCGTTGCACGATGACGAATTCCTCCTCGTCGGTCGGGTAGTCGACCAGCACCTTCATCATGAAGCGGTCGACCTGGGCCTCGGGCAGCGGGTAGGTGCCTTCGGTCTCGATCGGGTTCTGCGTGGCCATGACCAGGAAGGGTTCGGGAACCCGGTGCGTCTCGCCGGCGATCGTGACCTGGCGTTCCTGCATCACCTCGAGCAGCGCGCTTTGCACCTTGGCCGGCGCCCGGTTGATCTCGTCGGCCAGCAGCAGGTTGGTGAACACCGGGCCGAGCGCGGTACTGAAGTCGCCGGTCTTCTGGTTGTAGATGCGGGTGCCGACCAGGTCGGACGGCACCAGGTCGGGCGTGAACTGGATGCGCTTGAAGTTGCCGCGGATGGTGTTGGCCAGCGTCTTGATGGTCAGCGTCTTGGCCAGTCCGGGGACGCCTTCGACGAGCAGGTGGCCCTGCGCGAGCATGGCCACCATCACCCGTTCCAGGAACCGGTCCTGGCCGACCACCACCCGCTTGACCTCGTACAGGATCTGTTCCATCAATTCGGCGGTCTCGGAATTGACCTGGGGTTGCGTGTCCATGAAGACTCCTGTCGAAAGGGTTGGCGTGGAGGGGAGGGGAAAAACGAAAGACGGCGTTCGCGAGCGCCTCAGAACGGATGCAGGCCCACGGCGGATGCCGCGTTCTCGATCGGCACCGCGAATCCGATGCCGATGAAGGTGCGCTGGTCGCCCGGGTTGAGGATGGCGGTCACGATGCCGACGACCTGGCCGTCCATCGTGGCCAGCGCGCCGCCCGAATTGCCCGGGTTGGCCGCGGCGTCGAACTGGATCAGGTTGGTCATTTCCTGCTTGCCTTCGGGCGAGCGGAACGAGCGGCCCAGCCCCGAAATGACGCCGGCCGAGGTCGACGGCCCGATGCCGAACGGAAAACCGACCGCGACGACATGATCGCCCGGCATCAGGTCGCCGGTGGAGCGCATCGTGGCGGCCATCAGGTCGTCCGGGATCTTGTGCGCCTGCAGCACCGCCAGGTCGTCTTGCGCCTGCACGCCCTTGATCGTGGCCTCGGACTCCAGTCCGTCGGCGAACACGACCTTGATGGTGTCGGCACCCGAGACCACGTGCAGGTTGGTCAGGATGATGCCCTTGTCGACGATGACCACGCCGGTACCGACGCCGCGTTCGATGTCCTCCCGGCCGTTCGTGCCTTTTTCGTAACTCATCACGCGCACGATCGACGGGGCGATGGCATGGGCGGCTCGGGCCGCCGCCGACGGCAGCACGGTCGTCTCCAGCGTCTTGAGCACGGCGTTGTCGATGTCTTCCTGGGTCAGCACCCGGGCCGCCGGCCCGGACACCGAGACCGCGACGAATACCAGGGCCGCGAGCAGCAGGCCGATCGCCGCCCACAGCAGCCGGGGGTCGGCCGCCAGGGCCTTGGCGCGCTGGGCGCGGCGCGCCGTGGTCGCGGCCTTGGCCGCGTCGTCCGACAGGGCATCGCCGCCGGGAGGGGGCGGAACACGGGAGCGGCTGTACAGAGCGGGTCTGCGCATCGGGTCACCTGCAGCGGTTGGTAACGGGTGGAATAAACGGTATCACGGTTCTTGTGTCCGTGCACATCGGAGTTGTCCGTCCGATCGATCTGCGGGGTGTTCGGTTCCCTGCCGGCGCGTTTCGTGGGCAGAAATCACGCCTGGGGTTCGCGGGCGCGGCGCATCAGTGCGATCGCGATCACGGCCGAGACGACCATCAGGAACAGGCTGACCGCATTGAGCACCGGCGTGGCGCCTTCGCGCATGCGCCCGTACATCATCACGGTCAGCGGCGGGTCCGAGCCCACCAGCATCAGCGTGGTGTTGAAGTTCTCGAACGACATCAGGAAGGAGATCGCGGCCGCACCGACCAGCGACGGCGCCAGGTAGGGCAGGGTGACGGTGCGCAACACCACCGCCCGGGAGGCACCGAGGTTGTAGGCCGCCTCCTCGAGCGTGCGGTCGAACCGCTTGAGCCGGGCGCTGATCGTCAGCGTGGCGATGGACACGATGTACGAGAACTGCCCGAGCACCACCAAGGGCAGCCCGGGCCGCAGGAATTCCAGTTCCAGCGCCCACATGTCGTCGGCGAACTGCGCCAGGCGGCTGGCGAACGCCAGGATGGAAATGCCCAGGATCACGCCGGGGATCACCAGCGGCGCGAGCATCAGCAGCGAGATCGCCGCCTTGCCGCGGAAGTCGGCGCGTTCGAGCAGGAAGGCGTTGGCCGTTCCGACGAGCACCGACAGCAGCGTCACCCAGGACGCGACCACGACGCTGGTCCACAGGCTGGCCAGCACCGGGC
>JBFIDI010000561.1:0-3605 GCA_041581405.1 Burkholderiaceae bacterium | reverse complement strand
GTCAGCGCGCCGGCCAGCGAGAAGGCCGCCAGCACCAGCGCGATCGCGCTGACCCAGATCTGCGTGGCGGCGAAGTAGCGCCGCCGGTCCAGGATGTCGGCCAGCGCGCCGCTGGGCAGGCCGAGCAGGAACACCGGCAGCGTCGAGGCGGTCTGCACCAGCGCCACCAGCACCGGCGAGGTGGTCAGCGAGGTCATCAGCCAGGCCGCCGCCACGTCGTTCATCCACATCGAGACGTTGGCCGCCAGCCAGGTGAACCACAACATGCGGAACACCGGCAGCGCCAGCGGGGCGAGGGCAGACGTGCCGGGATCGGCCTTGTCGGAGGTTTCGGGGTCGGATGGTGGGGTCGATGACATGCAGGTAGAACGGTGGGCGCCCGGTCTCCAGGCCATCGAGGCCGACCGGGCGCCACGCCTATTGTCGCGCGCTCGCGTGGTGGCGGCCGGGAACGGATCCGACGGGCTCGTCGACGCGTGGTTGAGCGTGTACATCCTTCTTCTAAATAAATATTGGTTTTTTGATCAAAAAACAAATATCATCCGACGCAGTCGCTGCCGGGTTGGTCCGGCATCTCTCCTGAAACCACGCTCAACCCGGCCCAGCCACCATGACATCCACGCCCGCGCCTTCCGCATCCGACCTGACGATCGTCGACATCCGCCGCTGGCTCGTCCGGGTCCCGGTGAACAAACCCATGGTGTGGGGCTCCGGCGCACGGACCGGCGTGACACGGGTCATCGTCGAACTGACGACGGCGGGCGGCGTCACCGGCTGGGGCGAGAGCATCTGCCTGCTCGATGCGATCCCGGCGGTGCTCGACCGCATCGTGATGCCGGTGGCGATGGGCAAGCAGGTCGACCAGGCCGAGTCGCTGTACCGCCATGTGCTGGGCAGCGGTTATTACCACCACAAGCGCGCCGCCGTCATGGCCACCTGCGCGGTCGAGATGGCCATGTGGGATGCCTTCGCCAAGGTATGCGGGCAGCCGCTGCACCGGCTGTGGGGCGGCACATGGCGCACGCGCATCGATATTTCCGCCTATCTGTTTTCCAGCGATCCGGCCCGGGTTGCCGCTGACGCCCGCGACTACCAGGCACGTGGTTTCCGTACCTTCAAGCTCAAGATCGGTTACGGGGAACAGGCCGACATCGCGTTGACCCGCGCCGTGCGCGAGGCCATCGGACCGGAACCGTTGTTGCGGCTGGACGTCAACGGCGCATGGACACCGGGCACGGCCAAGCGCCTGTGCGCGCGCCTGGTCCCGTTCGACCCGGCCTACGTCGAGCAGCCGCTCGAACACGATGACCTGGAGGGCCACGTCAGGCTGCGCGCGTCGACGTCGATCCCGATCGCGCTGGACGAAAGCGCCTATACCTTGAACGACATCGGCAACATCGTGCGCGCCGGGGCCGCCGACGTGATCCTGCTCGATCCCCACGAGGCCGGTGGCCTGTGGCAATGCATCAAGGGTGCGGCGGTCGCGGAGTCGGTCGGTCTACCGGTCACGCTGCACAGCGGCGGCGAACTGGGCCTGTCGCAGGCGGCCTACCTGCATCTGGCCGCAGCCATCCCCAACATGACGCTGGCCATCGACAACGAGCTGGACTACCTCGGCGGCGACATCGTCACCCGCGGCTTTCGCATCGCCGACGGCCAGATTCCGGTTCCGACCGGCCCCGGTCTGGGCGTCGAGGTCGATCGCGACGCATTGGCCCGATACGAGGTCGATTCCATCACCGGCGCCTACCTGGACCCGGCCCGCCCGGGCTGGTTTCCGGTCAAGCCGGCCTACTGATCTGCAACCTGGCTGCACACTGCAGCCGACAACCCGAGAGGAGAGACTCCGTGCGTATTTCAACCATCCGCCGCTTTCACGCAGCCGCCGTGGCAGCCTGCCTGGCCATTGCCCTGCCGCTGCAGGCGCAGGCGCAGGCGCAGGCGCAAGACTATCCGAGCCGGCCCGTGCGGCTGATCGTTCCTTACCCCGTGGGTGGGGCGTCCGACATCACCGCGCGCCTGGTGGCCGACAAGTTGTCGAAAAAATGGGGCCAGGGCGTCATCGTCGAGAACAAGGCCGGCGCCAACGGCATCATCGGAACCGCGGAGATCGCCAAGGCGGCGCCAGATGGCTACACCATCGGCCTGGTCGCCAGCTCGCATGTCGGCAATCCGTTCTCGTACAAGAACGTGCCGTTCGACACCTTGAACGACCTGCAGCCGGTGACGCAGACCGCCACCGTGCAGCTGGGCCTGGTCGTCAACCCCAAGCTGGGCGTGAACAACGTGCAGGAACTGGTGGCGCTGCTCAAGCAGCAACCGGGCAAGATTGACTACGCGACCACCGGGCCGGGCGGCAACCCGCATCTGTTCGCCGAGGTCTTCATGCAGCTGACCGGCACGCAGATGACGCAGATCCCGTACAAGGGCAGCTCGAGTGCGCACCCCGACCTGCTGTCGGGCCAGGTGTCGGTGATGTTCGACGCGGTGGCCGCGGTGGCACCCCACGTCAAGGCCGGCAAGCTCAAGTTGCTGGGCGTCTCGGGCGCGACCCGCGCCAGCCTGTTGCCGGACGTGCCGACCTTGCAGGAAGCGGGCGTCAAAGGTTATGCGATGGCATCGTGGGGCGGCATCATCGCCCCGGCCAAGGTGCCGCGTCCGGTCATCCAGAAACTCAATGCCGACATCGTCGCCGCATTGAACGAGCCCGACGTGCGCGAACGGCTGACGCAACTCGGCGCCGACGTGGTTGCCAGCACGCCGGAGCAGTTCGACGCCTTGCTGCGTTCCGATACAGTCCGGTATCAGAAACTCATCAAGGACGCAGGCATTGTCCCCCAGTGACCCTCACGCAAGTCATTTCTCGGCGACGGTATCGCAACGCGTCGCCGCCGAGCTGCGGCGTCGGATCCTGCATGGCGAACTGCTGCCGGGCCAGCGCCTGAAGATCGACGAACTCGCCGCGATGTGCGCGGTGAGCCACATGCCGATCCGGCAGGCGCTGGGGGAGCTCGAGGGCGAAGGGGTGCTGGAAGTCCTGCCGCACCGCGGTGCGGTCATCAAGGGAGTCGATGCACCGTTCGTGCGTAACCTGTACGACGTGCGCGAGGCCATCGAAGGGCTGCTGGTGGAGCGCTGCGCCGAGCGCATCGATACGGCCGGCGTGGCCCGACTGGCCTCGGCCATCGCCGAATACGAAGCGACGCCCCACGCCGACACCGCGGGCCTGCTGCAGGCCAACCGCAGGTTCCACGACACCATCAACGAGGTTGCCGACAACCCGCTGGCGGTGCGCATGCTGGCGGACGGGCGCCTGCTGATCGAGGCGTTGCGCTTGCGATTCGGCTACGGACCGCGCCGCATCGACGAGGTGATCGACCAGCACCAGGCGATCTACAACGCCATCGCCAGCCACGACGTTGCGCGAGCCGGGCAATTGGCGCGCGAGCACTGCCGCGGCGCCAGCCAGGACTTGCTGGCGGCCCTGGACGCGGCCTGAAACCATCGCGCCCCGACCGTGGCCCTCTCCCGGCCGGGCGCCCGCCCGAACCGCGGTCCGTCGGCCCCGGCCCCGTCACGGCGCCGCCTGGGACGGCTCCTGGTGC
>JBFIDI010000560.1:0-3610 GCA_041581405.1 Burkholderiaceae bacterium | reverse complement strand
GGCCACTCCCAGCACCACGCGGGTGCGGGGAGTGGTCGGCTGCAAGGGTCGCATGCCGGACGGCTTACTGGATGAAGCGCGTGTCGGCCAGCTTGCTCAGGTCGGGAATGGCCTTGATGACGCCGGCCTCGAGCAGCAACCCGGCGGCCTCCTTGCTGAACTCGGCGTGTTCGCCGGCGAAGAACGCCTTGTTGGCGGCACGATCCTACCAGCGCAGGTACTTCTGGCTGGCCTCGAACTTCTCACCGGTCTGCTTGACGTCGGCGCCCATGATCTCGAAGCTCTTCTTCGGATCGTTCTTGATCATCTCGACCGCATCGAAATAACCGTCAGCCAGCGCCTTGGCGGCCTTGGGGTTGTCGGCCAGGAACTTCGGCGAGCAGCCGAAGGTGTCCATGATCATCGGATAGTCCAGCGTGGTGGCGATGATCTTGCCGGCTTCGGGCTTCTCGCGCACCGCGCCCAGGTAGGGCTCGTAGGTCATGGCCGCGTCGATGCCGGAGGTGCCGGCGATCATCGCATTGGCGGCGGCCTGCGGCTCCAGGTTGACGACCTTGACGTCCTTCACGCTCAGGCCGTTCTTCTTCAGCATCCAGGCCAGCGTGAAATACGGAGCGGTGCCCGGCGCGCTGGCCGCGACGGTCTTGCCCTTGAGGTCGCTGATCTTGGTGATGTTGGGCTTGACCACCATGCCGTCGGCACCGTAACTCTTGTCGAGCTGGAAGATCTGCGTGGTCGGGATGCCGTTGGCGTTCCACACCACCCAGGTCTCGACCGTGGTCGCGGCGCACTGGATGTCGCCCGAGGCGATGGCCAGGTGGCGGTCCTTCTGCGGGATCTTCTTGATGTCCACGTCCAGGCCATGTTTCTTGAACAGGCCGGCCTCCTTGGCCAGCGTCAGCGGCGCAAAACCGGTCCAGCCGGACATGCCGATGGCGACCTTGGTGTCTTGCGCCTGGGCCAGGGACATGCCCAGCGAAAGCCCGATCAGGGCAAGCATTGACTTCTTCATGGCGGTAATCCTCTTGAATGGGAGTAGTGGCTCGAAACGGTGCACACATCGGCGTGCGCCCGTGACGCGGGGGATTGATTCTCCCGCATTTACGACGTGTTTCGCCCCGGAAAATGCGGACGGCACATGCACCATGCACGGCCATGTCGCAACACGGCGCGTACACCATGGCGCCATGCATTTCCCGTGCCAGCACGGGCCGGGCCGGGCCGATTGCAGGAAGTCCGTCAGGAAAATACGAGGGGGCCGGACCCGCGAAGGAGCCCGGCAACCGGCCCGTTGCGGGCCGGTGATGCTGCGTTGCGCTTGCGCGTTACAGCTTGAACGGCACCACGGTCTGGCGCTGCTCGCCCAGGCCTTCGATACCCAGCGTCATCACGTCGCCCTTCTTCAGGTAGACCGGCGGCTTCATGCCCAGGCCCACGCCCGGCGGGGTGCCGGTGGTGATGACGTCACCGGGCTCGAGCGTCATGAACTGGCTGACGTAACTCACCAGCTTGGCCACCGAGAAGATCATGGTCTTGGTGTTGCCGGTCTGCATGCGCTTGCCGTTCACGTCCAGCCACATGTCGAGTTTCTGCGGATTGGCGATCTCGTCGCGCGTGACCAGCCAGGGGCCGATCGGGCCGAAGGTGTCGCAACCCTTGCCCTTGTCCCAGGTGCCGCCGCGCTCGATCTGGTACTCGCGTTCGCTGACGTCGTTGATCGTGCAATAACCGGCCACGTGCTCGAGCGCCGCCTTCTGCGACACGTAACGCGCCTGCTTGCCGATGACCACGCCGAGTTCGACTTCCCAGTCGGTCTTGACCGACGCCTTGGGCAGCATGACGTCGTCGTCCGGGCCGACGATGCAGCTCGTGGCCTTCATGAACACGATCGGCTCCTTCGGGATCGGCAGGTTGGACTCGGCCGCATGGTCGGCGTAGTTCAGGCCGATGGCGATGAACTTCGGCACGCCGGCGACCGGGCAACCCATGCGCGGCTTGCCGCGCACCAGCGGCAGCTTGTCGGTCTTGAGCTTGCGCAGCTTGGCCAGCGCGGCGTCGCCGAGTTGCGAGGGGTCGATGTCCTTGATAACGGCGCTGAGGTCGCGCAGCTTGCCTTCGGCGTCGATCAGGCCCGGCTTTTCCTTGCCGGGTTTGCCGTAACGTACCAGTTTCATGGGGGGTTGCCTTTCCAGGTTGTTGTGTGAGGTCCATGCCGTCCGTCGTTCGCCTGCACGCGGGCATGCAGGCAGGTTCGGGCCCGGCGCGAACGGGGAAGTCTATGCCATCCGGCTACGCGTCACTGCGGGACGCGCGTGTTCATATCGTCATGCCGCCGTCGACGGAGAACATCTGCCCGCTGGCGAACACCGACTCGTCGCTGGCCAGGTAGGTGACGATGGGTGCGATCTCCTCGGCCTGCGCGATGCGGCCCATGGGCTGGCGCGCGATGAAATCCTTGCGTGCCTGCACCGGATCGGCGTAGCTGTTGATGCGGCCCTGCAGCGACGGGGTGTCGACGGTACCGGGCGCGATCGCGTTGCAGCGGATGCCCTTGGTCACGTAGTCGGCCGCGATGGACTTGGTCAGGCCGACCACGGCCGCCTTGCTGGCGCCGTAGATGAAACGGTTCGGCAGGCCCTTGAGGCTGCTGCAGACACTGGACATGTTGATGATGCTGCCGCCGCCGGACTCGAGCATCTTCGGGATCACCGCCTGGCACATCCAGAACTGCGCCCGCGCGTTGAGGTTGAAGGCGAAGTCCCAGTCGGCGTCGCTCGCCTCCAGGAT
The DNA here is from genome assembly GCA_041581405.1 of Burkholderiaceae bacterium. Lineage (GTDB taxonomy): Bacteria > Pseudomonadota > Gammaproteobacteria > Burkholderiales > Burkholderiaceae_C > CAISIP01. The sequence continues at coordinate 823 of JBFIDI010000560.1, read as the reverse complement.
GGTGCCGTTGTGCACGACGCCGGCACAGTTGAACAACACGTCGATACGCTCCATGCCCTGCACCACCTTGGCGATGGCGTCCTTGTCGAGCACGTCGAGCACCGCGGTGCGCACGTTGGCCACGCCGGCGTAGGACTCGAGCAGCTTGGCGTCGCGGTCGGTCGCCAGCACCTGCGCGCCTTCGGCCGCCATCGCCAGCACGCTGGCCTTGCCGATACCCTGGCCCGCCGCGGTCACCAGGGCCGATTTACCTTTCAATCGCATAGTTTTTCTCCTTCGAATGCGTCATCACCACCATCGTGCTGCCGGCCGGCGACCGCGCCTGCGGCGTGTCGCGCGAATTGGCCTTACCACTTGTCCAATTATGACCGAGGCGCCAACGGCGCCCGCGGCCGCCTCCTGCATCAGTAATTCACGAACCGCGGCGGACCCACGTCGACGGTGGCCATCAACGCGCTCATGTGCGCACGCATCTGCGCCAGCTTGAGCGCGTCGTTGCCGGGCTCGAGCCACAGGTTGCGGTATTCCTCGGGGTCCTCGGCGTGGTCGAACAGTTCGGCGATCTCGTGGCCGTGGTAGAAGATGCTCTTGTAGCGGCCGTCGAACACCATCGACGCATGCGTGTTGTCCGGGTGGCCGCCCATGGCTTCGCGGTATTCGCAGACCACGGCCTTCTTGTGCACCGCGGGGTCGGCGTCGCCGCGCATCAGCGGCACCAGCGACTTGCCCTGCATCTCGGGCGGCACGCCCAGGCCGCAGGCGTCCATCAGCGTGGGCGCCACGTCCACCGTCTCGACCAGCGCATCGCTGCGCAGGCCGGCCT
>JBFIDI010000559.1:0-3613 GCA_041581405.1 Burkholderiaceae bacterium | reverse complement strand
GGCTGCCGCCTGCGCCAGGATCCGCATCAGTGCTGGTGCGCGGCCGGGCCCGACTCGATGACGTCGAGCAGGGCCGCCGGCCACTGCAGGCCACGCGTGGCACTGCCCGATGCCGGCACCTCGACCCAGCGGTTGCTGCCCTGGGCGCAGGTCTGCACGACCTTGAACCACATCGGGCCGGCGACCTGCGACAGGCCGCCGCGGAACACGAACTCGTCGTAATGCGCGTCGGCCAGCCAGTGCTCCGGCGACGTCGCCGTCCAGGCGATCTCGGACACGTCTTCGGTCACCTGCCGGCCATGGTTGTCATAGGGTTTGGCCAGCCGCGTCTTGCGGGTCGTGATCTTCCAGCCCGTCTTGGGCATGGGCTTGGCGCCCCGGAAGTCGGCGGGAATCTCCACCCGGATCTCGGTCGTGGGCGAATCGCCACAACCATGGCCGACCCGCAGGGCGGCACGGTAACTGGTACCGGCCAGTGCGGCAGGCTCGGCCAGCACGACATGGGAAAAGGACAGCTGGGAGTACCCCAGGCCCAGGCCGACGATCGCGGCCCAACGAATCACACGCATGAAAACTCCAGAAACAAAACGAACGAACACCCCTGCGCATCACGCTGGAGCGGCAGGTGGCGGGACGAAGGGATTCAGGAGAAGGCGGGCGGGCCGCGCGGCGGCAGCGGCGGCGCGGTGCGCGCCGCATCGGAGACGGTCGGCTGCGCCGGCAGCAGCGCCGCGGCCGGCACCGGCGGCGGCACGGTCAGCTGCAGCCTTTGGGGCGGCGCACCGGCCAGGACACACAGCGGGCAATCCTGCAGGCCACTCGTGGCCCGCGGCACACCGCCGTCGTCGACAGCGACCAGCTTGATACCACCGGCCGCCGTACACACCTGTTGCAGGCCCGGGGTCCGGACCAGCGGCGACGCCGCCGCGACACCGAGCGCGAGCGCGAACCACACCAGCACGAAGCGGGCGAAGGCACGGCAGGAGCGCGGCGTCAGCATGGTCCGATTATCGACGCAGCACGACCGACGCCGATTCGCCGTGGCGACAAGTCCCCTCGCTGCGAGCGCACGGGTGCAGGTGCCCGGCATCGCGGCGTGCGCGTGATGCTGGCCGCATCATGGATGGCGGTACCGGGATGGCGCCGGAACGCGTGAACGCGTCGCCGCGGGCACGGCGGGCCGGTCAGCCCGGCGCGGCGATACGCTGGTCGATCGCGCCGAACAGGCTCTGCCCGTCGCGGCCTTTCATCTCGATGCGGATGGTGTCGCCGAATTGCATGAAAGCGGTCGACGGCTTGCCGTCCTGGATGGTCTCGATCGCGCGTTTCTCGGCAATGCAGCTGTAACCCTTGGGCCATTCCATGCGGCCGTTCTTCTCGACACCCTTGTTGCTGACCGTGCCGCTGCCGACGATGGAGCCGGCACGCACGTTGCGCGTCTTGCACAGATGCGCGACCAGCTGGCCGAAGTGGAACGTCATCTCGGGACCCGCCTCGCACATGCCGACCTTGCGGCCGTTCCAGGTCGACTGCAGCACCAGGTCGAGCCGACCCTTGTCCCAGGCGTCTCCCAGTTCGTCCAGCGTGACCGCAACCGGACTGAACGCCGTGGCCGGCTTGCTCTGCAGGAAGCCGAAACCCTTGGCCAGCTCGGCCGGCACCAGGTTGCGCAGGCTGACATCGTTGGCCAGCATCACCAGCCGGATGCCGTCGAGCGCGCGCTCGGGCGACGCGCCCATCGGCACGTCGTCGGTGACGACCACGATCTCGGCCTCGAAGTCGATGCCGAAATCCTCCGACGGACAGACCACGTCGTCGCACGGGCCGATGAAGTCGTCGCTGCCGCCCTGGTACATCAGCGGATCCTGGTAGAACGACTCCGGCACCTTGGCATCACGCGCAGCCCGCACCAGCTCCACATGGTTGAGATAGGCCGAGCCATCGGCCCACTGGTAGGCACGCGGCAACGGCGCCATGCACTGGCGCGGATCGAACGCGAACGCATGCCGGCCCTTGCCCTGGTTCAACGCGTCGTACAGGTCCTGCAGCTGGGGCGACAGGAAGTTCCAGTCGTCCAGCACCTGCTGCAGGCGGTCGGCGATGCCGGTCGCATAATGCGCAGTGCCCAGGTCGCGCGACACCACCACCAGCTGGCCGTCGCGCGAGCCGTCCTTGTATGTAGCAAGTTTCATCAGATTCCGGGAAAGATCCGGTGTCCAGCGGGGAATCCACCGGCACACCCTGGAGATTTCGCATTGTTAAACTCGTTTAACTAAACGAAACCATCACGTTCGCAGATTATGCACAAGGCGCGCGCCGGCATCCAATCGGTCGAGGTCGGCTTTGCGCTGCTCGACGCGCTGTCGCGCGCCACCGGCCCGCTGATGCTGCGCGACCTCGCGGCGGCGGCCGGCATGAGCGCCGCCAAGGCGCACCGCTACCTGGTCAGTTTCCAGCGCCTGGGACTGGTCCAGCAGGACGGCCAGACGACGCGTTACGACCTCGGTCCGGCGGCACTGAAACTGGGGTTGGCCTGCCTGTCGCGCATCGACGCGGTCAAGCTGGCGCGCGAACGCATCGGCCCGCTGATGCTGGAGATCGGCCACACGCTGGCGCTGGCGGTCTGGGGCAACCATGGGCCGACGATCGTGCATTGGGAAGAGTCGCCGCGCGCGGTCAAGGTCAACCTGCGGCTGGGCGACGTGATGTCCTTGCTCAGCTCGGCCACCGGCCGCTGCTTCGCCGCACATGCGCCGGCGCCGGCGATCGCGCCGCTGCTGCAGGAGGAACTGGCGCAGGCGCGCGAGGAGTCCCGCACCGACGTGCCGCTGACGCAGCAAGGCATCGACGCCATGCTGGCCGAGGTGCGCGCACGGGGCCTGGCGCGCGCCATCGACAGCCTGCTGCCGGCTCTGGCCGGCTTCTGCGCCCCGGTGTTCGACTGCGACGGACACATGGTGCTGGGCATCGTGGCGCTGGGATCGGTCGCGCATTTCGACGCCGATTGGGATGGCCGTATCGCGCGGGCCTTGCGCGACGCGGCCACGCGGCTGTCGGCAGACCTCGGCCACGCGGGGTGACACGATGCCGGCGCCACCGCTGCCGCCAACGACACCGGCCGCGGTCCCGCCCGGGATCGCGTGGCTGCTCGCCGGCATCGTCGTGCTGGGCCATGTGCTGGCCTTGCACAACATGGCGTTCCAGCTGCCCAAGCCCGACTCCCTGTCGACACGAGCCTTCTCGACACGCAGCATCCGCATCGAGCCGCCGCCGGCCGCGGCACCGGTGCCATTGCCGCGGCGACCGGTCAGCGTGACGCCCCGGCCCCGGCCGGAACCCCGCGCCAAACGCCCCGTGCGGCCGAAAACCGACGGCGTGATGGCCTCGGCGACCCGCGCCGCGGAACCGGCGCCGGCGCCGGCGCCCGAGCCTCCGGCATGGACCGGACCCGCGCTGGAGACGGCCGCGGCAGCACCGGAGCCCGCTCCACCCGCGTCCGCGCCACCGGCAGCACCTGCGCCGCTGCCCGAGCCAGCCGCACCGGTCGCGGTCGCCAGCGCGCCGCAGGCCGAGGCGCCGGTGCCGGCCGCCTCGGACCCGGCGCCGGATGCGG
>JBFIDI010000558.1:0-3613 GCA_041581405.1 Burkholderiaceae bacterium | reverse complement strand
CGTTACCCATCCGCACCTCGGCGGGTTTCTGGGAAATCGGCTTGTCCGGGAAGATCCGGATCCAGATGCGGCCACCACGCTTGACGTGGCGGGAAATCGCACGACGGGCGGCTTCGATCTGGCGCGCCGTCAGGCGGCCACGGTCGGTGGACTTGAGACCGAAGTCTCCGAAGGACACCGAGTTACCGCGGGTGGCAATGCCGGTATTGCGGCCTTTTTGCTCCTTGCGGTATTTTCTGCGAGCGGGTTGCAGCATGTTTTTCTCCGATTGCTAGACCTGAGATCAGGTCTTGGTACCGTCAGCTGCTGCAGCTGGCGCGCTTGCCTTGCGGACGCGCTTAACGGCGGGTTTCGTTGCGTCAGCCGGAGCTGCCGCAGTGGCTTCTGCAGGTTTGTCGCTGCCGTCGGCCGGCGCCACGTTGGTGCCGGCGGGGCGGCGCGCGGGGCGGGCGCCAGTGGGGCGGTCGGCACCCGGGCGGCCATCACGACGCGGTCCGCGCGGACGACGCTCCTCTTCAGGACGCGGCTCGGCGGCGACCGGCAGGTCGTTGCGGCCCAGGGTATCACCCTTGTAGACCCAGACCTTGACGCCGATGACGCCGTAGGTGGTCTTGGCTTCCGAGGTGCCGTAGTCGATGTCGGCGCGCAGCGTATGCAAGGGCACGCGACCTTCGCGGTACCACTCGCAGCGGGCGATCTCGATGCCGTTCAGGCGGCCCGACGACATGATCTTGATGCCCAGCGCGCCCAGGCGCATCGCGTTCTGCATCGCGCGTTTCATCGCGCGGCGGAACATGATGCGTTTCTCGAGCTGCTGCGTGATGCTGTCGGCGATCAGCTTGGCATCGATCTCGGGCTTGCGCACCTCTTCGATGTTGACTGCCACCGGCACGCCCAGTTGGCGGCCCAGTTCGCGCTTGAGGTTCTCGATGTCCTCGCCCTTCTTGCCGATCACCACGCCCGGACGTGCCGAGAAGATGGTGATGCGTGCGTTCTTGGCGGGGCGCTCGATCATGACGCGCGACACCGAAGCGTTCTTCAGCTTCTTCTTCAGGTACTCGCGGACCTTGATGTCTTCGGCCAGCATGCCGGCGAAGTCACGGTCGCTTGCGTACCAACGCGATGCCCAGTTACGGCTGACCGACAGGCGAAAACCGGTGGGGTGGATTTTTTGTCCCATATGTTCTGGCCTCTATCAGTTACCAACCGTCACGTACACATGGCACGTGGGCTTGCGGATCTGGTTGCCCCGGCCCTTGGCACGGGCGGTGAAGCGGCGCAGCGAAGCGCCCTGTTCGACGTAGATGGTCTTGACCTTCAGTTCGTCGATGTCGGCGCCGTCGTTGTGCTCGGCATTGGCGATCGCAGACTCCAGCACCTTCTTGATGATCACGGCAGCTTTTTTCTGCGTGAACTGCAAGGTGTTCAGGGCCTGGTCGACCTTCTTGCCACGAATCATGTCGGCGACGAGACGGCCCTTGTCCACCGACAGGCGCACGCCGCGCAATGTTGCTTTGGTTTCCATGGTGTTGCCTTACTTTCGCACGACTTTTTTGTCGGCCGGGTGACCCTTGAAGGTCCGCGTGAGCGCAAATTCGCCCAACTTGTGGCCGACCATCTGGTCGGTGATGTAGACCGGCACGTGCTGCTTGCCGTTGTGCACGGCAATCGTCAGGCCGATGAATTCCGGCAGGATCATCGAGCGGCGCGACCAGGTCTTGATCGGTTTCTTGTCCTTGCCGGTGACCGCCTTGTCGGCCTTCTGGGCCAGATGGTGGTCGACGAAAGGACCCTTTTTGAGTGAACGTGTCATGAACGTGCCCCTTACTTCTTGCGACGCGACACGATCATCACCTGCGTGCGCTTGTTGTTGCGGGTGCGGTAACCCTTGGTCAGATTGCCCCACGGATCGACAGGATGGCGACCTTCACCGGTCTTTCCTTCACCACCACCGTGCGGGTGGTCGACCGGGTTCATGACGACGCCACGCACCGTCGGGCGGATACCCATCCAGCGCTTGACACCGGCCTTGCCCAGGCGACGCAGGCTGTGCTCTTCGTTGGCCACCTGGCCGATCGTCGCGCGACAGTCGATGTGGATCTTGCGGACCTCGCCGGAGCGCATGCGCACCTGGGCGTAGGTACCTTCACGGGCCAGCAACGTCGCCGAGGTGCCGGCGGAGCGCACGACCTGTGCACCCTTGCCGACCTGCAGTTCGACGCAGTGGATGATGGAGCCCACCGGAATGTTGCGGATCGGCAAGGTGTTGCCGACGCGGATCGGGGCTTCCGCACCGTTGATGATCGTCGCGCCGACCTCGAGGCCACGGGGCGCGATGATGTAGCGGCGCTCGCCATCGGCGTAACACACCAGGGCCAGGTGCGCGGAACGGTTCGGGTCGTATTCGATACGCTCGACCTTGGCCGGAATCGCGTCCTTGGTACGACGGAAGTCGACCACGCGGTAGTGGTGCTTGTGTCCGCCGCCCTTGTGGCGCGTCGTAATGTGGCCGTTGTTGTTGCGGCCGGCATGCTGGAACTGGGGTTCGAGCAGCGGAGCGTAACCCTCACCCTTGTGCAGGTGGTTACGCGAGACCTTCACCACGCCACGACGGCCTGGAGAAGTCGGTTTCATCTTGATGACAGCCATGATTACGCAGCCTCCCCGCTCAGGTTCAGTTCCTGACCCGGCATCAACGTGACATAGGCCTTGCGGACATTGTCACGACGACCCATGGACTTGCCGAACCGCTTGGACTTGCCCTTGGTGTTGACCACCGAAATGCCCTTGACCTCGACCTTGAACATCAGCTCAACGGCGGCCTTGATCTCGTGCTTGGTGGCGTCCTGCAGCACCTTGAAGGTGACCGCATTGTTTTTCTCGGCGACCATGGTGGCCTTCTCGGACACGATCGGCGCCACGAGGACCTGCATCAGCCGGCCTTCATCGAATTTCACGGCGCTCATGCGAACATCTCCTTGAGCTTGTCCATCGCGGCACGGGTGACCAGCACCTTGCGGTAGTGGACCAGCGACACCGGATCGGCATACCGCGGCTCGACGACCAGCACATTGGCCAGGTTGCGCGATGCCAGGTACAGGTTTTCATCGACCTGGTCGGCGATCACCAGGACGGAGTCCAGGTTCATGGCCTTCAGGCGTGCGGCGAACGGCTTGGTCTTGGGCGAGTCGACCGACAGCGACTCGACGACAGCCAGGCGGCCTTCGCGTGCGAGCTGCGAGAAGATCGACGCCATGCCGGCGCGATACATCTTCTTGTTGATCTTCTGGCCGAAGTTCTCGTCCGGCATGTTCGGGAAGATCCGGCCGCCTCCGCGCCACAGCGGCGAGGACGTCATACCGGCACGGGCGCGGCCCGTTCCCTTTTGCTTGAACGGCTTCTTGGTCGAGTGCTTGACCTGTTCGCGGTCCTTCTGGGCACGGGTGCCCTGGCGCGCGTTGGCCTGGAAGGCAACCACGACCTGGTGCACCAGATCTTCGTTGTACTGGCGACCGAAGACCGTCTCGGGCGCGTCGAATTTCGACGTCGCCTGGCCTTGTTCGTTCAGGAGTTCGAGCTGCATCAGTTCGCTCCTTTCGCGGCAACTGCCTTG